>SKQZ01000428.1 GCA_007118765.1 Candidatus Hydrogenedentota bacterium | reverse complement strand
GATTTCCGTTGTTTCACGCGCCAGTTCGTCGCCCATGTGAAGAACATACACCGTGATGGTATGGGTTGTGTTAACGCTGACATGCTCATATACGTGCGATACCGCAACTTCCGCTCTGCCGCCCGATACCGATGCCACACTCATCCCCTGTGCTTCCGGTCGGCCATCGCCAAAATTCCAGTGGATGGCAACACTCTCCAAATCAGGCGGCAACTCGGAAACCTCAATAATAAGGCCGTACTCAATGCCGTCGGGCGATTCCGACTGTCGCCGCACATCAAGCAGCACTTGAACGGCGCACGGTTCGATCCCAAAGACCCGCATCGTCTCGCTGGAAACATCAAACGCTTTTGCTTCATCCCGGAAGACGCCCGAGTCATCTGGATAACCGAAATAATCTTCATGGTGTGTGTTATCAAATCTGGAACGACGCCATGAGACGGTGACCCCGGCGCCCATCATACTGGCAACAGGCACGATACCGTCGTTGTCCCCGCGCACGGCTCCTTCATAGGACTGATCGGCGTCTTTGATTAGCCATGGCATGACCGTGGCGCCCAAGTCCAGGGGGGCGATACCGTCCACCCGGGGCCAACGCCACCGACTGGTGCTGATTGTGGGACGGTTGGGATTGATACCATAAACAGCCCGATACTCTTCGCTTAATCGGTATACATCATCGCTGTTAAGTCTATTAAGGTTGGGGTTAAAAATTTCCGTCCCATTGTGCAGGTCGTACAGATTCCATAGGGCGGGATCCAGTGCAGCGTCCACATCAAAGGAAAAGTATTCTTCAAGCCGCAAATTATGGGGTGTGCTGGTATGGCTTCGCGCCCACTGCAAATCTCGAATTCCCGGGGCGTCGGGAATGAAGTATTCAAGCGCCCGGCGATATATATACAACGTGTTGTCAATATTGCCCATGGGCACATTGACCAGCCCGCGCCGGAGGCTGTAGATGCCGGCGGGCGCAGACAGCACGCGACGCAGAGACAGCAACGGCGTGCCAAGATGAGGCGTCCCCCACGTTACCAGTCTCTGAAAGGCATCGTGGGTTTCTTCTTCAAACAATTGAATTCCGGCGCGCGCCACCACACCGCCCATGGAATGTGCCACAATATACAGACGCACATCCGCCTTGCCCGGAAACCACCCATCCCAGTTGTGGTCCTGTACCATGTCGCGAACTGCACGGGCAAAATCCTCATCCAGTCGCGGCCCGGCGCCGGCCGTAAAAATCGGGCGGTAGGTCGGGTAAATGTACTCGTAGAAGGCCGTACACGCGAGGATATCGGCATGTTGCTGCCGTATGTAATCATAAAACAGCGTCCAAGCATCCCGCTTGTAATTATAATACCAAGGCGCTTCAGCGGTTGCCGGGCCGCTTCCCAGCTTCTCGTTGTTATGATACCCATGTACCATCACCACCACATTGCGGATAGTTTTCTCGTTTTCCTGTTCCTGCCGATCTTCGTCAAGGTCCGTGAACACGGCACGATTCGGGCGAGTCGCAACCGGATAGAACCGTTGCAAAAGGGGCTCCATACTGTAGTTGGCACTGGGCGCCAGCTGGGCGAGTACATAACGCGTGCTACGCGCAAACAGCGTAATCTGCTTTTCGGGAGCAACATCGCGCAAAATGATGTCGGAGATAATGGAGTCCGCCATATAAAAATCAGTGAACTGCAAATCACCTGACGCGGTAAACGTTGGGGACAAAAAGTGTACCTGTGCCCTGCGGGGGGTCTCGTCAGTAAGGTACAGGTTGCCAATTCGTATCACCGTTAAGGATGCCGTGTCAATCCCGGCAAGTTCAGCTGCCGGAATAGTGAGGGTTGGCGCAAAGTCTGCCGTGTACAGGTCATGATCCGCCGGATCAAAAGACTCGAAAACAAGGTCGCGCACCTTGCCAACAGGCGTAATCTCATAGTCCGTCAAATCTAATGCGGCCTCAACCGTATTCAGTGTGACGGTGGTGATGACCTCCTCGGCCGGGAGCGCCGGAAACGTAAGGCGAGCCCCATCACTCATGGTGATCTCCAAGGGCATACCGCCCTCAAAATCATGCGGACCCGACGTTTCCACTAGGGCAATCGTGTCCAAAAGGCCGTCGTCACCCTCCCCCTCGGGGTCATCCGTGTCCTCGCCCTCACCTTCCCCTTCGGGATCATCCGTATCCTCGCCCTCACCTTCCCCTTCGGGATCGTCCGTATCCTCATCCCCATCCTCCCCTTCGGAGTCATCGGGAACCGTGTCGTCCGCTTCCCCTTCCGAAGCATCCGGATCCGTATCATTGCCGGGAACACCATCAATTATTTCGGATATCCGTACCACGGTCGTCGTATCAGCATACACCAACACACCGCTTTTTGTCCCGCTTCTATTGAGTGCGTCAACGACGACCACGGTATAAACGCCGCGTTCGGCTCGCATTTCAATGGCCCAACCGGTCGGCAGCGGCTCCGTGAGCAAATTGGGTTCCGACCCGGTTGCCGTACCGGAGGTAACATGAATCCTGGTTACCGATACCGTGCCGTCATTTGTTACGCGCAATGTACCCACACCCGGCGGTTCGGGTTCACATCCGGTGCATCCGCTACTTTGCTTGAGAACCGTAAAAAACGCCGTGGGTATTGGCCCCACGTGTTCATATCCGGATTCACAACTTGCCAGCATCCCGATGATACTGACAGCAATAATGAGCCCAATAAGGCGGGCCGATGATGCTCTTGCCATACGCTGCACTCCCATTTTTCAATATGAACGATTATAACACATTTACCGGAAACATGGGTATGCATACAATCCCGCCACATCGCTGTTATGGTGGAAAATGATGCAACAAACGTGGCGTGAGCGGTTCGTTTGTCCTCGGGGATTGCTGATTGCATGTCCGCCGCAATCATGGTAACATTGTCCACAGACGAAACAGGAGATATGACCGTGCAAAACAAAACCCGCCTCCCCCTTTTGTTGGTTTTGGTGATTGGCATGGCGCAGGTGGCCATTGCGTCACCCAATGCCGATGTTGCCATCATCGAACAGTTCCGGCAGTTACGCAAGAATACGAATTGGGAGGAAGCCGACACGCGACCGGTCCAATTCCGCACCTACCATCCACAGGGCATGGCCGCGGTGGCCGACCGTTTTTTTCTTTCTTCTGTGGAAGTCATCAATCGGGCGGCAGAAGAAGGGGTGGGCCATTTGTTCGAGTTGGACCGGGACGGTGCGCTGTTACGACATATTACACTGGGGGAAGACGCTTTATATCATCCCGGCGGCATAGACTACGACGGCACGCATATTTGGGCGCCTGTGGCCGCTTATCGTCCTGACAGCGCCACCATCATGTATACGGTGGATCCTGACACCATGGAAAGCCGCGAAGTGTTTCGCTTCGACGACCATCTTGGCGCTGTAACCCATCTTCCCAACAAGAACATGCTGTTGGCCGTAAGTTGGGGGGCGCGCCGATTTTACCGGTGGAACACAACACGTGAGGATGGCTGCTGGACGGTCTTGGAACCGTCGGCGCCGGATATGCAATACAATGTCAGTCACTATGTTGATTATCAGGACATGCAATGGATTCCAGGCACCTCGTATGTCATCTGCAGCGGTGTGCAAACATATCGCATTCCCGACACACGACTGCCCGCTTTTCGGCTGGGCGGTCTGGAACTGATTGATGCCACCGACCTGCGCATCCATCACCAGGTTCCCGTGCCGCTACGCCATCCCGCAGCGCCTGCATGGACACAAAACCCCTTTCTTGTTGAGAGCGATGCCGCAGGCTTGCGATTCTTTTTTATTCCCGAAGACGATGAGTCCCATATTCACATTTTCGAACCGACACTGCAACCATAACAAACTTCATGCCATTGGATATGCCGCAACAGTGATTACCCGCGTTTTCAGTATTTATGAATCATGATAACAAGATATTTTTGCGCGCCTTGCCGCGTTTGTTGCCTGCAACACTCGCACTGGGCGTATCCTGTCAAGTCATACAGATTCTTTTTCTGCGTGAATTGTTGACCGTCTTCCACGGCAACGAGTTATCCATCGGCATCATTATGGCCTGCTGGATGGTCTGGGTAGGCGTTGGCAGCGGTTTGGGCGCCTTGAGTGTGGGGCTTCTGGGGCGTCCCCGGTTGCAGTTGTGTTTTACGGCCATGCTCCTGCCAATGGTGTTGCTTGGCACTGTGTTCACCATCCGGCTGACACGGGGCTTTTTCGATGTGTTGCCCGGAGTGTATCTCGCCTTCGGCGATACGATTCTTTCCTGCTTTCTGTTAATGGCGCCGACCTGCATGCTGTTGGGCGCGCAATTCATATTACTGGCGCGTTTGTGGCGCGAGCACAGTCGGCGACTGGATACATGGGGCGCCTCCAATACCTATGTTTTTGAAGCCACGGGCAATATCGCGGGCGGCCTTTTGTTTACTTTTGTATTGGCGCGACACTTCAATTCCTTCCAAGCCGCCATAATCGCATGTATGTTAATGCCCGCCGCCCTGTTAACGCTTCGTGACAACGTCTCCAAACGCGCATGGTCGGAGCGCGTCATGCCGGCCTGTTTTCTATTGCTCATGTTCGCGGCCTATCCTTTCCTGACGCATCTGGACAGTTATGCGTACACCCGACAATGGCAAATCGCCGCGCCGGGCCAGCAGTTGATTGAAACCCGTCCATCCCGCTACGGCACGATAGCCGTAACCCGCCGGGCCGATCAGTATAGTTTCTTTCAAAGCGGCCACTTGCTTTTCTCCACTGCCGCGGCAGAAGCCACCGCAAGCGCCTTTGAAGAACAGGAGGCCACACAGTTCGCCCACTTCGCGATGGCACAACACCCGGCCCCGGAATCCGTATTGCTGATTGGGGGCGGATTG
>SKQZ01000450.1 GCA_007118765.1 Candidatus Hydrogenedentota bacterium | reverse complement strand
TTGATGCACCGGCTTGGGCGGCAACACCATCCACGGTTCTTCCGCCTCGTTGTCGGGGATGAGATGGGCCACATGCACCAAATGAGGCTCGCCGTCGCGCACCGTAAGCGCGGCAACCACGTCCAGTCGCAACAACGCCAAGTCTGTCAGGTCGTCGTCGGTCAACGGTTCCTCTGCCAGATGTGTATGGATGAGACGCAACCCACACAACCGGTCACGGCCACGGCGCTGAATATCGGGCAGGAACAGGCTGCGCGCATCCCCCACCACCACGGCGCCAACGCGCCCGCGACGGTCCAGCATCACCCCCACCTGCCGCTGTATCTCGGCGGAAATACTTGCCATGGCACGCGCCATGTCCACGGAAATGAGCACTTTTGCCTGTGCAGCGCGTTTGGAAAGTTTCTCCAGCGCTCGAATCTGTGCCGATTTCAGGCCTCGCGTGTTACCGGTGAGCAGTGTACTACCTCCTCAATGACGCCACGACGCCTGAAAACAAATCCGTGTGTGCAAACCGTCGCCACAACATCAGCTCTGCATCATGACGCGCCGGATAATGCGCTGACTTTCGGTTGCATCCAACGTCCGCTGTGCCTTGCGCAATTCCACGACGTCCAGTTTTTCAAGTTTCTTCCACAGAATCGATATGTTGCCTATCGCTATCTGCAATGCATGGGTGGGGTCAATGCGCTGGGGAATAATGTCTATGGTAAAAAATCCCCGGTGCTTGACGGTCTTCAGGTAGAACAGCGCTTCCAACGTCTCCCACAAATGCAAACTGCCCGGCACCATCATATCGTCCCAAAGATTGTGAGAATCGCTCAGATACACCTGGAACAGTTTTCCGGCGCGGTTGAGAAAGGCAATGCTTTCAGCAGGGTTTTCGCCCGCCATAAGGGAATGGGAAAAGTTAATCGCCACCCCCACATTTTTCATGGCTATTTCCTGACACATGGACAACGCTTTGCCCACGGAAGAGATCGTCAGATGCTTGCGCGGTTCGCGCGGCTTGTACGCAACAGCGATGTTAACGTCCGGAGACGCGAATTTCGCAATCGTTTTGATGGAGGAAATAATGGTATTCCAGTGGGCCGAATAATCAACATGGAAGGGGTAGTCAAAGCCGTCCGTATACAAGCGTAACGTCACTTCGCTGGTTCCCAATGCACGCGCTATTTCCACTGCCTTGCGCCCTTCGTCTATCGCGGCGTTGCGTGTCTTCTGGTGTTGCTGGGCAAACCCGGCCAGGCTGAACCGTCTGTTATGACTGAGCACGGTGGTGACGGCACTGCAAACAAGCCCGTTTTCCTTGAGCAACCGTTTGGCTTCCTTAACGGGCATATCCGAGGTTATGTCGCATTGCCGCAGTTCTACCCCTTTAATTCCTTTTAACTTGGCAATGGCGGGTATCACCTCTTGCAACACCGGCGCATCACGGTATCCTTCGGCGCAGAAGCGATCCTGTACATTAGAATATACCCACAAACCTGTAGATAACTTTAAGGTCATACACCGTATCTCCCTGTCTAAACTGTTCTCTCTAAATTGGTTAAGCGCGGACATTACCACGAAGAACCGCGCTGGGACAAGTATAACGCACCCTTCCCGACAACATGCACGTCCATCATTACCACCCTTGGGGCGTGCTTGACTTCTAAAGCGCGGGTAGTATATACGAATTTTCTCCAAATGTCAATAGGAAATTTTGAATCCATTGCAGAATTATAGTATTCGCAATACTTCTCAGGTAACATTAGATTTATTCGCGTATATTACATACTATATGTCCAGGAAACATGGTTTATACAGTGGCATAGCCATCCACGTGATAGTTTTCACATAACCGTGAACTGCCAGCAACAAATCACCACCGTTCATTCCGGGTTAACCCGAATTTTTCACCGGCTTCCTGTTGCGCCTGCGCATCTTACGCCATCTCAAGCACTTTGCTTGCCCGCCGTCTTCGACGTGTCTTAACACGCTGTCAGTCAGCGACCTGCGCAAAGCACTTGATCTGACGCAACCTTCGCAGGCTCACGACGAAACCCTGTGAAATATCCGGGTTAGTTTCATATACATTGCCAAGAGGAGCGGGACAGGGTTACTCGGACTGCTCATAGGCGTCCACAAAAGCATGTAACCGCTCGATAATCTGTTCCATGTCCGTATAGGTCATGAGGTCGCGCCGCAGGTGTGCAATGTTCGGGACATTTTTTAAGTATCCGCCATAGAATCGGCGAAACGAAAAGATGCCCCGTGGCACGCCGCGAAATGCAACATGGGCACGTAGATGTCGAATACACAACTCCACTCGTTCACGCAAGGAAGGCTCAGGAGGGCTGTTGCCGGTGCTGAAGATGGCCTTAATCTCCTGAAATACCCACGGCCTTTGTATGGCGGCGCGGCCTATCATCACCCCGTCACAGCCGTATTCGAAGCAGGTTTGTGCATCTTGAGCGGAAGCGATGTCGCCATTGGCGATGAGCGGGATGGCACTGACCGCGCGTATACGGGGCAACCACGACCAGTCGGCCTGCCCGGAATACCCCTGGACGCGGGTACGGCAATGCATGGTCAGAGCCTGAACGCCCGTATCTTCGAGCATACGCGCCACCTCCAGGGCGACAATGGTGTCGGCATCCCAGCCGAGCCGGGTCTTTACGGTCACAGGCAATTGGGTGCCGCGCCGAAGAGCCGCCACCGCCGCACGAAATCGCGGCAAGTCGCGTAACAAGCCTGCGCCGTCGCCCCGATTGGCAATCTTCTTTACCCAACACCCTGCGTTGAAATCCACAAAATCCGCCCCGGCGGCCTCGGCCATTCCTGCCGCGCGTTCAAGTGCCGCTACATTACTGCCATACACCTGCACCCCCATGGGTCTTTCCGCGTCGGTAACTTCCATCTTTGCCACTTCACGGGGGACGTTGCGAATTACGGCCTCGCAATTTGCAAACTCCGTATACAGAACGTCAGCGCCCATTTCCTTGCATAACAAGCGGAACGGGCGGTCGGCAACATCTTCCATCGGCGCCAGACATAAGGGGTGTTTGAGTTCATGGCGACCCAACAACATACGGATCTCGTTCCTTACTGGTTTCGGGGTGCGGCGACAACAACGATGACGGCGTAAACATACCGACGCAGCCGGGTATGTTTCAGTTGAACAAACGCGACCGGGGCGTCACACTGGTACCGGCATCTTCAGGCATGTTCGCCCTGGACCATCATTCAGCGTTTCGTGAGCACGCCATACGAAGACATAACGAGCAATGAGAGTCCGATCAGCAACCAGTCGCTCAGCAACCGTTTGAAGTCCTGATCGCGAATGAAGCCGGGAATATAGTCATCACGACAACCGGCACAGCGATCACATCCCAGGCAACCCAGACAACCCGAACAAGCGTCGCCAACGATAATGACTTGTTCTCGCTTGGCGCGAAATGCGTCTATGGGGTTGCCGTCGTCATCTTCGATGTAGTAATGAATCTTGTAAACGCCCGGCTTGAAAATGAAGTAGTAATGAAACAGTTTCTGGGTTTTCGCCACCGTGTAATCATAGGTGCCGGCAGGCAAAATATCAAACGTATCGGCAATTTCGTCCAAGTCCAAGGCGATTTCGTATCGGCCGTTCGGTTTGATCAGGTTGATTTGTTTGACACGAATGTCATCCGACAAGTCTTCGTCACATCCCTCGTCGTAAGCGGTAACAGATGCAAAAGCATTTTCCACCGTTCTGTGGGCATCTTCAAACATAGACTCACAAACGATAATTTCATCCGACGCATATAAAACCGGATCGGGTATACATGCATTGGATTTATCTGCTGCCTGCCCAACCACACAGAATGTGGCTGCCAAAACGACAACCGCCAAGATGCTGCAATACGGATTGATTTGTGGATTCATCATGTGTTCTTTCCTGTTCGCAATACGTTTTCGTCTGTTTGCATGTTTACACCTGCCACTGCAGATTTCCCATCAGTATTATATTATGGCTTTGATAAAGCGCCGAGAGACACCAGCACCATGCCGCTCAACCCCAACAACAGCCAATCGCCCAACATCCGTTTGAGTGCGCCGGCCTCGGGCGGTATGTGTTCATCGCGACATCCGGCACAACTGCTGCGACTCAAGCAACCGAGACAACCCCGGCACGCATCATCAATCTGGATTTGCTGTACCCGTCTTGTCTCGTAGGTATACAGTGGAACGCCGTCGTCGTCAAGCAATTCGTAATGTATCATGTAGGTACCGGGTCTAAACAACAAAAGATAGTGAAACAGCTTTTGCGTTTTGCCGACGGTTCCGTCGTACTCGTCCGGTTCAAAGTCGTCAATGCCGGACGCAATGGCCTCAAGATCCAAGTGCTCAATGCGGCCGCGCCGGTCAACCCAAACGATGCGTCGCACACGAACGTTTTCCGTCAACTCTTCGCCACACCCGTCATGCGCCGTCACATTTTCAAAAATACGGGCAATCTCATTCTGTGCATCGGAGAAAGACACGCAAGATACAACAGCATCTTCCGCAACCACAACCGGCACACAGGGGCGCGGGCCTTTCGAGATATAGAGCGTTACTACATCCCCGGGTTGCAACACCGTGCCAGCGGGAGGCTCCTGTCTGATAACATCGCCTGCAGGCACCGTATCGCTGTACTCGTATACAATCTCATAATCCAGCCTCAACCTCACCAAAATGTCTATGGCATCCTCCTCTGACAAGTCCGCCAAGTCGGGAAGTTCAACGGTATCATCTTCGCCCTCACCTTCACCCTCGCCCTCGCCTTCACCCTCGCCTTCACCTTCGCCTTCGCCTTCACCCTCGCCTTCCACCACAGCAGTCCACTGCGCCGTAAGCGTCAGATTCTCAGCCGGCATCGTCGCGGGCACTTCGGGAGCCCAAGCGTCAA
>SKQZ01000289.1 GCA_007118765.1 Candidatus Hydrogenedentota bacterium | reverse complement strand
ATCAGGCACTTTGCTTGCCCGCCGACTTCGACGTGTACTAACACGCTGTCAGCCGGCGGCCTGCGCAAAGCACCTGCTCTGGCGCAATCTTCACAGGCTCACGACGAAACCTGATGAAATACCCGGGCTAACGATAATCGCGCCCGTGTGCGACATGCGTGGTGTCGTTCACAGGCGCAATATAAGGGGTGACTCAATATCGTGTTATTGCAACGACAACCGATAGTTCTGGCCGGTGACAACTTCGGGGGACACCGTTTCCGGTTCGCCGTCTTCAGGCAGCACGATTTTCATGGGACATACGTCAAGGATATCTTTTTGCACGTCAATGCCAGGCATGACGCAAATCAGTTCCATGCCGCGTTCGGTGAGCTGAAATGCGCCCACGTGGGTGATGTAGAACACCTTCTTGCCATGTTTCAAGGCTTCCTGGCCGTTAAAGGTGATTTCATCCACTTTTTCAATAAACTTGGGCGTACCGGGATTCTTCACGGTGACGTTGGCGCCGTCAATCTCAAATTCCGCACGGTCGCCCCAGGCACTGCAAAACAGAATGGATTCGGCGCTGGTGATGAGATCAATAAAACCGCCGGGGCCGACATAGTTGATGGCGCCTTCACCTCGTTTGGAAACATTGACATTGCCGTCGCCATCCACCTGCAACGCGCCAAGGATGGCCCAGTCGAGGCGATTATAAATGCGCTCAAAGGCCGTGGCCGATGACACGATTTCCCGGGGGTTAATGGCAGCGCCGAAAAACACGCCGGGTGCGGACACGCCGCCCATGACACCGCTCTCGTTAATCATTTCCAGGTCTTGCATGACGCAGCTTTCGAAGAGCAGCCGCGACACCTCTTCCGGAAGGCCAACGCCGATGTCCACATGGTCGCCTTTCTTTGCGTGGTTCACGAAAATGCGTGTGGCCAAGCGTGCCAAGGCGTTGTCAATTTGTCGGCGCTTGGGGGTCAACCCCAGAATATTACATACCAGCCGCGCGCGCGCCAGTCCTTCTTCCTCACTCATGGTGCTGTTGGTGGTGAAGCACTCCCAATGTTTGCGGTACTTGATACTGGCTGTTTGTTCCGCGCCGGGCCAGTAGACCACGGCGTCCACCTCATCGGCAGACAGGAAAACATCATCGTAGCCTTCTTCAACCATCATGCCCACATTGACAATCACCTTGCCGCCATTACGCCGTGCCGCCTTGGCGATCTCATAGCTTTCACAGATCACGGAGCAGTTTTTCATGTAGATATTGCCTTTGCGGTCGGCAGCGGGTGCGCTGAATACCGCCGTATCAACAGGTGGCAGGGTGTATTTGAAACTGCCGTCGTCAAGCACTTCGACATACTGCTTGGCGTCCGGCGGTACCACCGGGGTGCCTCGGCCAACGCGGGGGTCAACAAAGGTGCCCACACCCGTTTGATTGACAACATGGTCGCGGCCTTCGCCCTGGGCCTTGACGATAAGCGTCAGTGTCCCTTGCGGGATACACTGCAACTCCAGTTTTCCCGCGTCGGCAAGTCGTAACTGGGCTTTGAATGTTTCGGTATGCCCGGTGATCATGCGCGTGTTCAAACCCTCCACGCCAATCTCCTCAAGCGTGCCCGGCACCTTGCCGCGGCCGCCTTGACCGCCAATGCACACCACGGTCAAATCACGCGGGTGTTGTTCTGCTTCAAAACGTTCCCGAATCGCCCAATACATCAGTGCGCATCGTTGGTTGCCGCCGATGCCGGATGTCGCCATGACAGCGCCGTCCTTGATGAGGGAGACCGCGTCCCACGCAGACATGAATTTGGGGTTGTCAGGCACTGGCGACGGCAGGTGGCTGTCATGTTTCTTCCATGTTACAAACCAATGCACCAAGTGCAGCGCGATCTTCACTTTGGTAAATACATTCATCATTCAGTTCCTATTGTTTTTCCGCTACGAAGGGACCAGTGTTATCATTTCCAATAGTAAAGTGTAGCAAAATAGCATTGGCAATTTACAAAGCGTTTTTACGCTCTAATGCCGTGACGTGGCCGCGGATGGCATGATGCCGCACCATAAAAACGAGACCGGCCAATGCGTTTTGAACAATTCGACTGCCGCAGTACTACTTTTTCTTGAAGGTCTTTGCTGCATCGCCTGCAATGCGCGTCTTGATGCCCAAGTGCTGACACAAGGCCACCAGCTCATCCAGGATATCGCCGTAGCCCATCACAATGTGATTCGACATGTGCGTCGCCATCAGTTCGTCACGTCCGTAACCGGGGATATGTACATTGGCGATGGGCCATTCCGGATTGGTGCTGCGAAGCCGGTTGTCCAGTTCGGACTCCGGCAGTTCCAATACTTCGCCCGTGCCACAGTCCATGCCCATTTCGCCATACGCTTCATAGCAACGCGCCCATGTAATGACGCCCGGCTTGGATACGCCGGAGCATGTGCCGCCGCCAAGGGGGAAATAGCCGGGCGGTTGCCGATATACGTGGGTCTTCTTCCAGCCGCCGAAATGGGCGGGCGGCGCGCCGCCGGAAATCAGGAACACCCAGACATATTTCCCGTCGTATTCGCCGCCCCAGCGCACGTCGTGCAGGGTCGTTTCCGGGGGCATGCCTTTCAAGGTATATATCTCGTTCATGAGCAATTGTGGTACGCCCGCGCCGATATCGCCCTCGTTGAAATGGGGGATGGGCTTGCCCGGAAAGACCACCTGTTTGGTTTCGGGGTCTTTTACAGGCGGACGGTCGCTGTTGTTGAGCATGCCTTCCACCAAATCGGTGGCGGGTACGCACCGCACCAAGCCGTATTGATAGGGAATGCCGATGCTGCTGAGTCCGTAACGGGCGACAAAACGACACGCTGCCGTGTACATCTTCATTTGGGAGAGCACCTGATCATAGACGAGGTCTTTGAACTTATTGACGCCCCAGTGGAAATTGGCGCCCTTGCGCAGTAAGTAATTCAGATGCTTTTGGGCCTCTTCATCACTGACCAATGCCATTTCAGCGACCAAGTCGCTCTGGTTCAGGTATTCAATGGGCATGCCTGCGGCGCCCAACTTCGCGGGATCCATGACGGCATTCAACATGCCCATACAGCCCGGGTCAAACTGACCCATAATCCGGCGTTCGCGTAGGATACGTTCTGCGATGGTTTTGCCGGTCTTGTTGGCGGCTGCCGACAATTTCACTTTCGATGCGTCGGTGAGATGTCGGGTCGGATGCTTGATTAGGCCGGTCTTCAGCCATTTCACAAGATTGTCCATGAAGAACGGGTCGTTGCTGAATGTTTCACTCCATAACCGTGAATGCTTAACATTCAACCGGTCGAGGCTTGCGGAATGGTTCAAGAGGGCCACCAGCCCGGGGAAGGTGCCGTCAAAATTGCCCAGCAACAGGATGGGGCCTTTGTGCGTCTGCAATGGGCCGGCAACATGGTGTGCATAGGCCCAGATGTTCAGCACTACAATGACCGGTGCATTCGGTTCGATTTGGGAGAATACGGCCGTGCCCTCGCTTTGTCGGGTTAAGAAGCCATGCTTTCGTTTCTTGTCGAATTGGGGCAATACCTCTGTGGCATAGCCCAAATCCTTCAATACCTTTTTTACCCGCTTGAGGGTTTTATCCTGCAATGCCCAGCCTGCCAGACAGGCGGACTCTCGAAAATCGCCATTCGAGACCAAATATACTTTCTTTGCTGCTGCCATGATTCTTCTCCCAAATGGTTGCGTGTTCGCTTGGTTGGAGCCAAAAACAGTGTCCTTTCGGTAGTATCCGACATTTGGAAAGGCACAATCAAAATCTTGCGACAAAAGGGCGGCCCTTACAGTAGTGTTTCGTATGCGGAGATTGTTTTGTTTGCGGTCGCTTCCCATGTAAACATGGCGGCACGCCGCATCCCTTTTTCGCGCAACTGTTGGCGTAGGTCGCTGTCCTGTGCAAGCCGGAGCATTGCGTCGGCGAGCGCATCAGTTTGCAAGGGATCGACCAGCAGCCCGGCATCGCCCACCACCTCGGGCAGACTTGATGTGTTTGAGGTCAGTACCGGGGCGCCGCAGGCCATGGCCTCCAGGGGCGGCAAACCAAACCCTTCCATGAGGCTCGGCCAGACTACTGCCGTGGCGGCGCTGTATAACGCGGGCAAATCGTTTTGATCAATGTGTCCCGGCAGCAGGATATGCGGATCCCGGGGTATGGTGACCCCGCCCCAGCCATGCCGTCCGGCAATCACGAGCGGGGGCGCGTCCTCACGAATAGTGGCCCATGCCTGACAAAGACGTTCAAGGTTCTTGCGTGGTTCGATGGTGCCTACGAACAAAAAATACTTTTCAGGCACCTTGTATTTTTGGCGCACCTTCTTCTGTTCACTGGGTGACGCCGGAGCGAATGAAGCATCTACCCCCAGTGGGACAACATGGATGCGCGATTCAGGAATATGCAATAACCGTTGGAGGTCATCCGCGGTGGCGTGCGAATCGGCGATGAGACAGTCGGCCCGTTGGATTCCGGCGGTCAAGACGGCGCGGTAATACCATGCGCGGGAGCGGGGAAACCATTCGGGGTGGTGAAGAAAGCAGAGATCATGTACGGTCAATGCCACCGGCAGACGCGTTCGTAGTGGACCGATACCCGTTGGGCAATGCAGGATATCCGCGCCGATGGCGCGGGCAGTCGAATCCATGCGAAGGTGTTCAAAAAGCACACGCCGTAAAGGAGAGGCCGGTTTGCGCAACAGCGATGAGTCATAGTCTGGAGCGGGTGCGCTCATTTCTTGCGGCCATAAAATGCGTACCGCCTCGGCATGATGGCGGCGCAGCAGTTCCCTGCTTAACTCAACGATATAACGGCCCGTGCCGCTCCGGTTGCCGGCGTTCAGGCCGTTCAACAGCACACGCATTATACAAGGCTCCGGTAGCAGGCCAATGTTTCTT
>SKQZ01000230.1 GCA_007118765.1 Candidatus Hydrogenedentota bacterium | reverse complement strand
GAAGATTGCGCCAGAGCAGGTGCTTTGCGCAGGCCACCGGCTGACAGCGTGTTATTACACGTCGAAGTCGGCGGGCAAGCAAAGTGCCTGATATGGTGTAAGATTCGCAGGCGCAACAGAACTCTTGTGAAATATCCGGGTTAACAGGATGATGTGTCACAATGGAGGGACTTCAGGTTCGTTACATTGCCGTCATTGTTGGAAACCTAAGGCATACCAGCGGGGTCAACAATAGTAAGTCTGTTTGTCGTCAGGCAACCGGACGCGTCGTTATCATTCCAACGGTTGCGTGTTCAGGCCCGACCTGGCCCGGATTTGACTGGTCAGGGCGGCCCATGTAATCATAGTTGAATGGAGCAAAAGAATCATCCGGCAACCGTGTGCTGATAGCGGCTGCCGACAGTCGGTTACGAAAGGAGTTTTCGTTTTATGAGTTCGCGTTTTATTGGTTTAAGCCTTGCGGTGGTTGTATGTGTGCTCTCTGCCGTCTTTGTTTGCGCAGTTCTGATGGGCGGCACAGGGGCGGAGGCAGCGGTTGGCGCCGCGCCCGGTGATTGGCCGATGTGGCGGTTTGACGCACAACGGCGGGCGGCAACACCGGCGGCACTCCCGGCATCGCTGTCCCTCCAGTGGACGCGGCAGCTGCCGGCGCCCGCACGGGCATGGCTGCCGCAAGGGGAACATTATGACAAGTTGGACTTTGATGTGTCCTACAGCCCCGTCGTCATGGGGCAAACGTTGTTTGTGGCCTCCATGGTGCAAGACACCGTCACGGCATACGACACACGCACAGGCGCGGAAAAATGGCGTTTCTACGCGGACGGGCCCATGCGCCTTGCCCCCGCTGCCCACAACGGACGGGTGTATGCGGTTTCAGACGACGGATTCCTGTATTGTCTGGATGCGGACACGGGCGAGGAACATTGGCGTTTTCGCGGCGGGCCGGATGATCGCCGCCTGCTGGGAAATGCGCGGCTGGTGAATATGTGGGCGGCCCGGGGCGCGCCCGTCATCCGCGACGGCGTCGTCTATTTTGCTGCCAGTTTCTGGCCGCTCATGGGCACATTTATTCATGCGTTGGATGCGGAAACCGGCACGCCGATATGGTCGAACACCGGTTCAGGCGCACATTATAATCTGCATCAGCACGGCGGAGCGTATGCGTTCGGCGGGGTCGCGCCGCAGGGCTATCTGGCGGCTACAGACGCGTTGTTGCTGGTATCAGGCGGGCGCACCGTACCGGCGGTACATGACCGCGCCACCGGCGCATTCAAGTATTACGAACAGGCCACACGCACCGTCGGCAAAGGTCGCGGCGGGTACCGCGTGGCCGTGCAGGACGATTGGTTTCATAATCACGACATCATGTACAGCCTGGAAGACGGCGCGCAGTTTGACAGCCTCGCCACCGACGTATTAACGGACGAAGCCCTGTATGTGGTGGCGCGCCGCGAAGACGATGACGGCGAACCGTACTATCGCCTGGAAGCATACGCGCCGACCCCGGATGAAGACCCCTCGGTGGAGATTGAAGACCGCCTCGATCGGGGCGAGTTGCGCAAGCGCTTTGATCATAATCAGTTGTGGGCGGAAACCATAGACGTTCCGCTCGAACGGCTCCACCTGAAAGCGGGCAATCGCGTATATGGTTCCGGCGCGGACGGACTGATTGCCGCCGTGGAGCTGCCGCGGGACGGCGCTGCCGCCCGTGTTGCATGGCAAACGACGGTGGACGGCGATGTGTGGGAGATGCTGGCGGCGGATGCGCGGCTGTTTGTGGTAACGCACGACGGCGCCATACATTGCTTCGGCGGCGACGCAGCGCCGCAACCGGCCGTACTCGCGGAGGAGACGCCGACGGACGGCGGCCCGGACGACGCAACAGTGGCGCGTGCTGCGACCCTGTTGGAAGAAGCGGGAGTCAGCGGCGGGTATGCCATTATGTTCGGGGCGGGCGATGACAATCTTGCCGAGGCGCTGATACAACAAAGCGACCTCCATCTTGTAGTGGTGGAGCCAAATGCGGACACCGTGGCCGCCATGCGGCGGCGGTTCAGCGATTTGGACCTGTACGGGCGGCGGCTGGCGGTTCATGCGGGCACCGCCCGCGACTTCGATCTGCCGGCGTACATGGCCGAACTGATTGTGGTGGAAGACATGGACGCGGTGGGTGCGCTTGACACTGCAACGGCAGAACGGCTGTTCCATCCCTTGCGCCCCTATGGCGGCATGGCGATGTTGCCCTTGGACGATTCCGCGCACGACGCCTTTGCCGAAGCGGTGGCGCAGGCTGAATTGGCCAATGCCCAAGTGGCGCGCGCCGATGCGCACACCACGCTGCAACGTCCCGGCGCATTGCCCGGCGCAGGGCAATGGACCCACCAATACGCCGACACGGCCAACACCAGTTATTCACCGGACCAACGGACCAAAGCGCCGCTGGGGCTTTTGTGGTATGGCGGCCCATGCAATGCCAATATCCTGCCGCGACACGGCCAGGGGCCCATCCCCCATGTGGTCGAAGGGCGCACCATATTGCCGGGCGTGGATACCATGAGCGCACGCGACGTATATACCGGGCGCGAACTGTGGGTGCGCGACTTTCCCGGCATCGGCCATCCCTTTACCAACCTCGAGTTGGAGGCGCGGTATGAGGCGGGCGAGTCGGTCTACATGACCAACCTGCCGGGCGCCAATTTCATCGGCAGCTTTTACGCCTCGGCGCCGGACGGCATCTATGTGCGCTACGAAGGCGAAATCCTGCGGCTGGACCCCGCCACCGGCGAAACCCTGTCGGCGTTCCCGGTCGCGCCGCCCGACGACAATAACGACTATGACGATTACGGGCATATCAGCGTATGGGAAGAGTTGCTGATTACCAGCGCGGAACCCCAGTACTTCGACGACGAACCCATTGGCGACATGAATTGGAATGCCACGTCCAGCAATAAACTGGTGGTGCGCAATCGTCACACCGGCGATATCCTGTGGTCGCGGGACGCCGAAATCGGGTTCCGACACAATACCATCATCATCGGCAACGGCACGCTCTTTGTGGTGGACGGCCAATCCGAAGACGCCATGCAGCTCTATGAGCGGCGCGGTCTGGAACCGGATGTGACGCCGCGACTGCTCGCATTGGACGCCCGCACCGGCGAACTGCGTTGGGAGTCGAACGACAATATATTCGGCACCTTCCTCATGTATGCCGAAGAACATGATTTGCTGCTGCAAAAAGGACGACACGGCGGCAAGCGCGTGTTGCCCGACGAGCCGAACCGGCCCATGATCGCCCATTGCGGAAACACCGGCGAAGTGGCATGGAGACGCGGCACAGGCTACTCCGGGCCCGCCTCGCTGCTCGGCGATATAATCGTGCCGGGACGCCCGGGGCCGCTCGTTGACCTGCTCACAGGCGAAATGATTGAACGGGAACACCCCCTCACCGCAGAATCGCTGACCTATGCCTACCATCGCACCTATGGATGCGGCACGCTCAATGTCAGCGAACACCTGCTGCTGTTCCGGTCGGGCGCAGCAGGATATACCGACATGCACACGGACGCCGGCACAGGCAACCTCAGCGGGTTCCGCGCCGGATGCACCAACAACCTCATTGCCGCAGACGGCGTATTGAATGCACCGGACTACACGCGCACTTGTACTTGTGCCTATCAGAATCAAACGTCGCTGGCGCTCATACACATGCCCGACGTCGAAATGTGGACCTATAACCAAATTACACGCGGCAGAGAACCCATCAAACGGGCCGGCGTGAACCTCGCCGCACCGGGCAACCACATGGCCGACACCGGCGTACTGTGGATTGAACATCCCCGCGTGGGCGGGCCGGCGCCGGAAGTGCCGGTCGTCATGGAACCCGAAGACTGCGATTGGTTCCGTACCCATGCCTCCCTGATGGACACCGCGCCGGACGCCATATCCTGGGTCGCGGGTTCGGGCGTGCTCGGCTTGAACACGCTCCACCTCGAACTGGACGATGACGAGAACGCCGCGCCGCGCAACTACACCGTGCGACTCCACTTTAGCGAGCCAGAAGACGTGCAGCCTGGCCAGCGCGTCTTTGATGTCTATGTGCAAAACCAACTCGTGCTGGAAGACTTCGACGTGGTCGCCGAGGCAGGCGCACCCAAACGGGGCATTATGCTCGCCTTTTCCGGCGTGAACGCAGCCGATACCCTGCGCATAGACCTGCGCAGACGCGAAGACACACACTACCCCACCCTGCTATGCGGCGTCGAAGTAATCCTCGAAGAAGACGACGCCACCCTCGCCGCAAGGCAATAACCACAAAAAAACCACACACCCACAACACAGGCGTTCCGACACCACACCGGAACGCCCGTTTACTGTTATTGATCCCGAGGAAGTTCGATCACAGCCCGGATATTTCACCCCGCCGTGGCGGGGTTGCGCCTGTGAAGATTGCGCGAGGGGATTGACATTACTGGTGACTTGTGGTAATGTAGTTGTATGGTAATTTGTTCAGCATGTTGGCGGCGATCAGGGGTGTGGTACGATATGTGCATGCGCCGTTGGATGGCGCGGATGTGATGCGGCCTGGAGGTTCTAACATGAAGCAGCGAAATGCTCACAAGCACTGGCCCAAAAAGCGGGGGGATACCAACGCCGAGGACCATAAATATACAACAGCCTGCCATAGGTTGTATTCGAAAGGACAAATAGAGCAGCACATGGCTGATGGATCGTGGATTAAATCGAAGATACCGTATATATATGCGATATCTGTGCCTATATGGGTAGTATCCCAACATCTCATTCCTCCTGAGTACTATCCTTGGGGATCAGGCGGGGAGCTTCTGCTTGGGCTGCTCTTCTATTTATTTTCTGTCGTTTGTATCATAGCGGGAATTTTGATATATTATAATAGACACGCACTCGAAATAGAGCGATATG
>SKQZ01000451.1 GCA_007118765.1 Candidatus Hydrogenedentota bacterium | reverse complement strand
TTCGGTGGCGGGCGCAGCAATCGCGCAATACGATATGTATCAAACGCCTCCCGTGCTTGAAGCGCTCATGCCGATCATGGGGTATCCGCGGCACATACGCTTCGGTGCAGACGCCGCTTATATACCTCTTGGATACAGCGGGTGGGCCGTAATGCCGCACTAACCCACATACTTTACATGCTGAAGCCTACTGTCCGCGGGCGATGGCCCTCCGGACATTTGACACCGGTATGTCCGTCGGGGTACGCTGATGCCAACAGCAAACAACAAGAGGAGCCCCATCATCATGAATCATACACTGAACAGAAGAGCATTCTTGGGTCAGGCGGCGAGCGGCGTTGCATTGACCATGGGCGCGACGCATGTGGCCCGCGCAGCATCGCCCAACGAGCGCATTGCGCTTGGCGTTGTCGGCATGAGTCGCGGCTTGGCGTTGGCCCGTACCTTTGGCACCACAGCGGGATGCACCATCAAATATGTCTGCGACGTGGACACCGGACGCATGGAGAACGCCGTGGCAGCCGTCAGTTCTCTGCCGGGACAAAACCCTGAAGGGGTCACCGATTTTCGGCGCATATTGGATGACGCGGCAGTTGACGCTTTGGTGTTTGCGCTGCCTGTTCATTGGCATGCGCCCGCCGCCATCATGGCATGCAATGCGGGCAAGCACGTATACGTGGAAAAGCCCTGTTGCCATAATCCTGCGGAAGGCGAGCTATTGCTGGCGGCGGCACGGAAGCATAACCGCTGCGTGCAAATGGGCAATCAACGGCGGTCTTCCGTGGTAATCCGCGAGGCCATCGAAAAACTGCACGACGGCGCCATTGGCCGCTGTTACTTCGTGCGAGCGTGGTATGCGGCATTGCGCGGTTCCATTGGCCGGGGCAACGAAGCGCCCGTGCCTGAACGGCTGGACTATGACCTCTGGCAGGGCCCGGCGCCGCGACGGCCATACCGCGATAATGTCATCCCCTATAATTGGCATTGGCTGTGGCATTGGGGTTCCGGGGAACTGGGCAACAACGGCACACACGGCCTCGATTTATGCCGCTGGGGATTGCAAGTGGACTATCCCGTGCGCGTGACCGCCGCAGGCGGACGCTATCGCCATGACGATGATCAGGAAACACCGGATACCCATGCTGTTTCCTATGACTTCCCTGATGGCAAGACCATTACATGGGAAGGGCTGAGTTGCAATCAGCCGGGTGCAGGCGGCAATAATTTCGGCGCAACCTTTTATGGTGAAAAAGGCAGTCTTGTCCTCGGTAGTGCCGCCTATGCACTGCGCGATCAGGATGGGAACGTGCTGGAAGAAGCCGATGGCAACGTGGGCGATCACGAACATGCCGAGAACTTCCTGGACGCCATCCGTCAGGACAGTCCGCAGGTGCTTCGTTCAGAAATCGAAGGCGGCTACAAAAGCACCCTGCTCAGTCTCTTGGGCAACATCGCTTATCGCACCGGCGACACGCTGCACTGCGATAAACAAGGGCGTATCCAAGACAACGAGGCGGCCCAGGCGTTGTGGCAGCGCGAATACGAACCCGGATGGGAACCAACGGTGTAGCAACTACCCCGGATACGTCATCGGGTCAGCCCGGGTTTTTCACAGGGTTTCGTCGTGAGCCTGAGTAGACTGCGTCAGGTCAGGTGCTTTGTGCAGGTTACCGACTGACAGCGTGTTGAGACACGTTGAAGTCGGCGGGCAAGCAAAGTGCCTGAGATGGCGTAAGATACGCAGGCGCAACAGAAAACCGGGAAAAATCCGGGTCAATCGGCAAGGTTCTGGATGGCCTGTCCCCCACGTTGGATGTCCCGGCCTGCGCCGCGCACGGTATTGCAGCCGGATACGCAGATGACAACTGTTGCTGCCAAGCCCAATGTAAGCATCAGTATGAGTATCTTTTTCATAGCGTGCTCCTTTGTGCACCGGTCACATCGTTCAGCCCGTCTCCATATCAAGGCAATCATGAAGCATCGTTATTATCGTCAAAGCGGCGACGTGGATGCAATCTCTCAGGCGGTGCTGACAATGGCGCGCGACAAAAAAAATGTGGCGCGTATTTGCAGCAAACCACAAATACGCGCACACGTATTCTGAAGTGTGTGTTACACTGTTTCAGGCACCACGAAGGGATAGCGATAGTCGCGGCTGATCAAGGCGTTGGCCTCGTCGTCTCCCACAAAGGTTTCCGTCTCCGGATCGAAGGTCAATGAACGGTTGAGTTTCGCCGAAATCAAGCCGATATGACACAAGGCCGAGCTGTAATGGCCGTCAATCACTTGCGCGTTGAGCGAGCCGGCGTCTCGTGAGCGGATGGCCTCTATCCAATTGCGGAAATGATTCCCGCTGCGGTCGCCGCTTGGTCCGGGCTCTTCGTCCCGGCCCATGAAGGTTCTGTACCGGCTGTAGGTGTCTATGACCATGTAGCCTTCGCTACCGTAAAACAGAATGCCCACCTTCGCCCCTTTTTCATCGTTGGTACACCAAGGACGTGTATCAAAAACAAGCATCCGGCCTTTTTCACCGGCATCGGGGAAATCAAAGGCCGACGTGATAACATTGGGCACTTCCTTATCATCGTCAAACAGGTACATGTTGCCCATGGACGTCACGGTTTTCGGAAGCGTCACATCCAGTCCCCAGCGGGCGATATCCATCTGATGCACCCCTTGGTTGCCGATGTCGCCGTTGCCGTAGTCCCACATATAATGCCAGTTGTAGTGGAATCGGTTCGGGTTGAAGGGACGTTCCGCCGCCGGGCCAAGCCACAGATCGTAATCCACCCCTTCCGGAACGGCACAGTCTTCTTCTTTGCCGATGCTGTCCCGCCAGCGGTAACAGAGGCCGCGGGCCATGTAGACTTCGCCCAACAACCCGTCGCGCAGATGTTGGATCGCCTCTTGTATCGAAGGGTTGCTGCGGATTTGCGAGCCGTGCTGCACAATCCGCTTATACTTATCCGCCGCTTCGGCCGCTTTACGACCTTCAAACACATTGTGCGACAACGGCTTTTCCACATACACATCTTTGCCCGCCTGGCACGCCCAAATGGTCATGAGCGAATGCCAATGGTTGGGGGTGGCAATGGAAACGGCGTCTATTGAGTCGTCATCCAGCACTCGGCGGATGTCGGTTTCCGTTTTGGGCTTGGTGTCCGACCGTCGAAACAAGTCCTCTATACGTGGCGCAAAGAGGTTCTCGTCAACGTCGCACAACGTTGCCACCTCAACATTCGGCGCCGCATTCAATGCACGGATATGTCCCTGACCCTGGCCGCGTATGCCGATTTGCGCCACACGGAGCCGGTTATTTGCATTGGCCCAGCCCTGCTTGGACGTACCGAGCATAACCAGCCCGGCGGTGGCGCCCATTGCGGTGTTCTTGACAAAACTGCGTCTTGTTACGTCACTCATAATACCTCCGGAGATTCTTCTGTAGTTACGCGTGAATGATACCTGCATTATTACCCGGCCGGACTAAACACCCACACGTGCCCGGCCAAACCACGCGGTTATCATGCCATACTATATGCTTGTTAGACACCAATATGCAAAGAACAGTTTCACCAACCCGGCATCTGAATACACGCCGGTGCGCCGCAAACGCTGCTGCAAGTCGCCGCCGCAGGTGGTGGAGACCCGCGATGATAAAGCGGTGTTTGGTTCGCAGGCGGGGGATGCGCCATAATAGGACCACCATGTTTTCTCGCATCAATGGAGTTTGCAGGCGGTTTGGCGCCTTGTTGGCAAACAAGAAGAGTTTATGATTGAAAGGCATTGACAATGAAAACAAACAATGAACCGGGCGTGTCGCGGCGCACTTTTATGGCGAGTGCAGCAGCCGCAGGACTTGGACATGCGCTGATGCACACCAAAGGACAGACTGATGATACCCACCGCATGGGCAAGAAACCCAATGTTGTGTTCGTTTTTGGCGACCAATGGCGCGGACAGGCCACCGGGTATGCGGGCGACGTCAATGTACAGACGCCCCATCTGGATACGTTGGCGTCACAAAGCGCGCGGTTTACCCGTGCGGTATCCGGGCAGCCCGTATGCACCCCCTATCGTGCCTGTTTCCTGACCGGGCAATACCCCATGACCCACGGCGTGTTCATGAACGATGTTTGTCTCGATCCGGACGCAACGACACTGGCCAAGGTTTTCGGCGCGGCGGGTTATGACACGTCCTATATTGGCAAGTGGCATTTGGACGGACATGGCCGCTCCAATTTCATACCACCGGAACGACAACAGGGATTTGACTATTGGCGCGCCTTGGAATGCACCCATGACTACAACAACAGCCGCTACTATACTGAAGACGACCCCACACCCCGCTATTGGGAGGGTTATGACGCCATCGCGCAAACCCGCGACGCGCAACGTTATATCCGCGAGCACGACAGCGATAATCCGTTTTTGCTCGTATTGTCCTGGGGGCCGCCCCATGATCCCTATCACACCGCTCCCAAAGAATATCGTGACAGGGTCACCCCGGAGACCATTA
Organism: Candidatus Hydrogenedentota bacterium; assembly: GCA_007118765.1. Classification (GTDB taxonomy): domain Bacteria; phylum Hydrogenedentota; class Hydrogenedentia; order Hydrogenedentales; family CAITNO01; genus SLFT01. The sequence continues at coordinate 494 of SKQZ01000451.1, read as the reverse complement.
CGCTGCGCGACAATGTACCGGCGGACTACCGCGACGAGGCCCGCAACATGCTGGCAGGCTACTACGCCCATTGCGCTGCCTTGGACGATTGCATCGGGGACTTGCTGGAAACACTGGAAACAGAGGGTATCGCCGACGACACGCTGTTTGTGTTCACCTCTGATCACGGCGACTTGCTTGGTTCCCATGGTGCACGCAAGAAACAGCAACCCTATGCCGAGTCCATTATGGTGCCGTTTCTGTTGCGATATCCCGCCGCACTTGGTCGGGAAGGGCGCGACTTCAACACGTTGTTTAACGTGCCGGATATTATGCCGACGTTGCTCGGGTTGGCCGATATCCCCATACCGGACACCGTGGAAGGGACGGACTTCTCTGCGGCACTGCGCACGGGCGATTCCCCCGATGTGGAAAGCGCCCTGATCCTGTGTCCCGCACCCTTCGGCCAGTGGTCACGGTACAGTGGCGGCCGGGAATATCGCGGGGTCTACACG
>SKQZ01000030.1 GCA_007118765.1 Candidatus Hydrogenedentota bacterium | reverse complement strand
TGTTATTACACGTCGAAGTCGGCGGGCAAGCAAAGTGCCTGATATGGTGTAAGATTCGCAGGCGCAACAGAAATCTTGTGAAATATCCGGGTTAAGTGTGTTGGCGTTGGTCTCGTTGGCGGGCAGGAGGGTATAATCGGATTCCAGCGTACAACAACCGAAACAAAGGCGTCTTGACTATATGAGAATATTGTATCTTGACTTGGACACCCTGCGTCCGGATCATTTGGGTTGTTATGGGTATCAGCGCGACACAAGCCCGAATATAGACCGCATTGCCGCAGAGGGGATGCGCTTCGAGAGCTGTTACTGCTCTGATGCGCCCTGTTTGCCCAGTCGCGCAGCGCTCACTACAGGACAGTTCGGCATTCACAACGGCGTGGTCAATCACGGCGGCACGTGCGCGGACAGACCGCCGGACGGTATCAATCGCGGCTTTCGCGACACCCTGTCCACTGGCGGCAGTCTGGTGAACGTTTTGCGCGATGCCGGATTGCATTGTTGCTATTTCGGCGGCTTCGGCGAACGGCATTCGGCGTACTGGTATTATGCCGGTTTCCATGAAATACATGATACTGCGGGGTATGGCATGGAATCAGCGGAAAACGTTACGCCCGGCGTCCTGGATTGGATTCACCGAAACGGCGCACGCGACAATTGGTATCTGCATATCAACTATTGGGACGCCCACACACCCTATCGTGCACCGGAGACATTTGGCAATCCCTTTGCTGATACGCCGTTGCCCCATTGGATGACGCCGGAGCTATTGGCGCGACACCGACAGATGGCGGGCCCGCACACCGCGCAAGACATCAACATGTATAACAACAAAACAGACCCGGCATATCCGCGCCACCCGGGCGAGTTAACGGATATGGCGGCCTTTCGTACGCTCATGGACGGCTACGATTGCGGTATCCGTTATATGGACGCGCATATTGGGCAACTATTTGACGCGTTGGCCCGGCACAATATCCTCGACGAGTTGGTGGTGGTAATCAGCGCCGACCATGGTGAAAACTTTGGTGAACTGGGTATCTACGCCGAACACGGCACGGCAGACCATGCCACCTGCCGCGTCCCGTTTATTGTCCGCTGGCCGGGGCTCGTTGATGCCGGGACGCGGGATACAGGGCTGCATTACCAGTTGGATTGGTTGCCCACACTTGCCGAGTTGCTTGACCGCCCGGCCAAACCCTGGTGGGATGGGCAAAGCTTTGCCGCAACCTTGCGCAACGGCGCTGATACTGGACGCAGCATGCTTGTGCTCAGCCAGTGCTGCCATGTGTGTCAGCGCTCCGTACGATGGGGCGACTACCTGTATATGCGCACGTGGCACGACGGTTTTCATCTTTTCCCGGACGAACAACTCTATAATCTGGCGGATGACCCGCAGGAACAGCAGGATATTGCCGCAGTACAGCCCGCGCTTCGTCAACAGGGCGCGGACTACCTTGCCCACTGGCATGAAGAAATGCTGGCATCCATGCCTGAAGGTCGCACTCAAGATCCGCTGCAAGTTGTCCTTGAAGAAGGCGGCCCGTTTCATGCCCGCGGCCATCTGCGTTCATACCTCGAACGGCTCAAAAGCTCCGGTCGGGCAGAAGCCGCCGCTGAACTCGCACGCCGCCACCCCTCGGAACTGCGTGATTAGCCCGGATATTTCACGGGGTTTTGTCGTGAGCTTGCGAAGGTTGCGTCAGGTCAAGTACTTTGTGCAGGTCGCTGGCTGACAGCGTGTTAAGACACGTCGAAGTCGGCGGGCAAGCAAAGTGCTTGAGATGGCGTAATATGCGCAGGCGCAACAGAAAGCCGGTGAAATATCCGGGTTAGATTGCCCCTGCCGCGCATACAGCAGGACATCCGCTCCAATCGCCCTTGTGACGTCATACGCCGACGCCTTATGGCGGCGTGTCAATGACCAGGGAAAACACCTCCAAAACGCCCTGCGCTTCTACTGCTGCGGACTGATAGAAAGAATCAGCCTCATCGCCGACAAGTATCACTTGCAGTTCAATTACAGCCTCAGACAGTACCGGCGGCTCAGGGAAGCCCCCCCATGTGTCCTGTGTCGGTTCTCTTTGTAAGACCTCTGTCTGCGTTGCTTCCCAATCCGGATTGAAGGGAAGCGACGCTGAAACAGTCGTTTTGCCCGATAGAACAAATGTCTCGACCTTTTGCCCATTGACCAACAACGCAACCCTTTGTTCGCTACTGATGTCATCCATATTGTGGGGCCCCAGGTCAAGGAGCAACTGCATTCCCCGGGCAGGAGATTCCAACGGCAATGCGATTGTAGATTCCGCACCCGTAACAAGGTGGGACGATTCCCTCGGCGCCCAGCCGGGACCGACAAGATATTGGCTGACAGTCCCAAAGCGGCCGAAAGAAAGTTTCTGGCCAAGCCTGTAATTGAACAAGGGGGAACGTTCAATCGTCCCGGGAGTATGTACATTTCCCGTATATACCCACGCATGATCATGCCAAGCGAAATCCGGGATCAAGAATTCGTATTCCGGCGTCACGCTTCTCCCTCGATGTATATCACTGGTGAAATGGCGTCTCTCGCGCCTGATATTTTCTTCTATCTCCCACAGGGCCATACCGTCAGATTGGTCACCCATATTCACCTCGGCAACTTCCAATACCGTGGGCCGAATATCAATAAGCGAAACGGGCGCACGTGATATTTGCAGCGGCCCCGTCGCCCCCGGAGGCTTAAACAACAAAAGTGGGAGCGCGCGGCACTTTTTGACAAAGGGTTCAAGGTAGATGTCGCTGCTCGTCTTTTGTCCTTCCAAGAATTCCCCATACGCAATACTGGCGCTATCATGATACAAACCATGATCAGCCACAATAAATATTGTCGAATTGTCGTAAACACCGGCCTGCTGAAGTTTGGAAACAAACGCAACCATCATCTCGTTCACCAAGTCGGCGATAATCAGGGCCGATTCGCGCAAATCAGCATTCAAGCGTTCCCCTTGATACACATGTGGACCATGCAGGCCCTGCAGGTGGTAATAGCGGAATACCGGCGCCTCCATGCTGTCTTGACCCAAGCCTTGCATCCCCCGGAAAAAGGTGTCCCGGTCCTGTTCTTCTGATGCATCAAGCAACCATTGCTCATGAATGCCCTTTTTCAGGAGGTGAGGCGCCATACGAAATAGCGATACCGCCATTAAATCCGCTATTTCGTTCGAACCGTCCTCAAAGATCACCGATGAACGCACATAGTTGTCGGCAATGTGGCCAAACACCGCCGGCGGATAGGCGTTGCTCGCGTAATACGGATAAATCCCCACATGGTATCCCTCCTTCTTGAGTACCGCCGGCATGGACTGGTTTCTGAGCAGGGCCGTTTTCTGCGTTCTCCATTCTCGCAGGTTTGCATAGTCACTTTTCACCAATAATTTGCCGGTAAGCAAACTGGCTACGGAAGGCAGCGTGTAATGATATTCGGCAATGGCGTTGGGATAATAAGTAAAACCGGGCAACCCGGAAGCGAGGTCGGGATCACGTTCCAAACACTCGTTGAATATGTCGCTTTGGTAAGCATCAAGCATGAGAACGATAATGTTTCCCCGCGTTGAAAACGTAAATTGCTCCTGAAACGAAATGGACTGGTCACCATTTGCCGATGTGGCATGCGTGTCCCGTGTTCGCGCCCAAGTGATCACGAGATTTGCGCTCTGGATGAACAACAGCGCGAGAAGCAATGTGCGAAGCCCTTGGGGGCGCTTCACACCCAAAACAAGCACCATGCTTAAAACACCCAGCCAGCAAAACAGGTCGGCAAACGTGCGCAGTCCGTAAGGATGCCATCGCAGCGGTGATCCGTCAAGAAGGCCATAATCCCAATTAAGGACATAGGCCTGCACCCAGATGGCGAAACTGAGAAATGCACAGAGAGAAAGCGCAACGACAGGCCGTTTGTGTGCGATGGGGAACAAAAGCAACGTCAACAAAATGAAAATGACCATGCTGGCGGTCAATAGCATTCCCGCCATGACAAAAGCCGAGGAAAAGAAAACGTCTTTGTTGGTTAGAAACAGATAAAGCGGCAAGAAGAACGAGACCGTAAAAGCCAGAACAAAGGCGCCAAGCACCATATCTGTTCGTTTGGGGTTAAACACGTCGTTTACCTTTGCAATGTTGCCGAAGCCAAGACATACACTCTGCCATGTGAGCACTAACCCGCATATTTCACAAGATTTCTGTTCCGCCTGCGAATCTTACACCATATCGGGCACTTTACTTGCCCACCGACTTCGACGTGTAATAACACGCTGTCAGCCGGCGGCCTGCGCAAAGCACCTGCTCTGGCGCAATCTTCACAGGCTCACGACGAAACTTGGTGAAATATCCGGGCTAATCTGTAACTGCATACAGATTATCACATTTACATCAAGTGACAACGATTATATGACGTTGAACCGCAGCGGGACAAAGACGCCACAGAAATACCGACTCCATATGTCAATCTCCGGTTCGTAGTCCGTCAATCATTGACCTTTCAGGACATCTTCTGCTATAACAATGCCGTTGGACAAACTGGAAAAAAGCATCCTCCGATAGCTGCCATACAGTGTGGCACAAGTCCTTTTTCCGACCAAAGAATACTGTTGGTGCGGCCCAATAGTTTGCGTTGTGTCCGTTTAGTTCGTTGACAGGAATATGCTTATGCATCGCCCATTATCTCTTGGCATACTAGTATTTGCGAGCGCCGTCCTTTTATCGCGCGACGCCGCCGCCTATCTCGATCCGTCGTCCGGCTCAATTCTGATTCAGATTCTGCTGGGCGGGGTTGCAGGCATCTTCGTATTGTTCAAAATCTACTGGCGGCGTATTCGTCGCGCCCTTGGTCTTTACCGTACGACAGAGTCAATCCGGACAGAAGATCAGGATACGCCTGATGAATAATACCGCGACTTTGTGTGCCGACAAGGGGTCCTTCCGAGACCGCAACAACGCGGTTTACCACATTGACAATCGAATACTGCGCGGCATCTCGGAAG
>SKQZ01000138.1 GCA_007118765.1 Candidatus Hydrogenedentota bacterium | reverse complement strand
GACCGTGCCATCCTCCTTTCCTCCCCCGCCATACGGTCCGCGCCACTTTTTTTTTTGAGGGCGCCGTTTTTTTGTTTGCGTTCTCGCGGCTGTAATCATTAGAATGGAAAGTCAACACGGGAGAAAGCCGCACGATGACAGAAGAATCGGGATACATAGATTATCGCACCGTATTGGAATTGCCTGACAATTACAAGCCGGCCGATGTCATACGCACTTACAAAAAGAAGATGAAACGTCTTGTTATTGAGATAAATGACAAGAAGATTGACCGCGAACAGGAAGAGCAATATCTGTTGCTGATGGCGCAGTTGAATGCCGCCTTCTACATTTTGCGGGATCGACAACGGGGAGAAGCCTACTTGCAGGAGCGCGATGCAGTCATTGCGCTTGAACAGGAATGGCGCGCCGTTGCAGAGGATGACCCTGCGCAATCCGACACGTTGCGCCGCCGCTATGACCAGGTGTTGCGCAATTTCCTGGCAAAGTACATGGAAGAGTTGGTGCTGGAAGCGGGCCGTGATCCCGACTGCATGGAACACAGCGGTTGGGATGCCGCACATGAACGGCTGGCGGACCGTGTTTTGCGGCAGCATCGGCAGCAATGCTATCACGGCATCCATGAACGGTTGCCGTATTATGAAATAACGCCTCCGGTGATTGATTGGGAGGAACGGGCCGTTTTTGTAGACCATGTGATTGAGGAAGGCGCCGCCAAATGAGTCAGGAAACGATGGAAGCAAAATATGTCGCCCCGGCTGTGATTCAGCAATGTCTGGCGTGTGCCGTGTCCGAGGGGGACATTGTGAACTTCCGGTTTTTGTTTATGCCCGCGTCGCCGTTGCGTCCGGATTCGCCGGAAGACCCGGATGCCCCAAAATATGCCTACCTGTTTCCGCTGGACGATTCTTGTCCACGGTATTGTCAGGCATTGGAACTGATACAACGCCCGGATATGTTCGACTACATAAGCAGGCAGTTGGAGCGGCAGGGACCGCCGCAGTTGCCGTGGGAGCTGGTGCTGGCGCTGGCGGACAATGCGGTGCGATTAAAAAAGTACACCGCGGCGGCACAGGCGTATGAGTTGTTGCGTATACGACGGCGCATGCAGGAATTGATGTTGGACAAGGCCGACGCACTCTTGGAACGTGAGGATGGGCTGGATGCCGCGGCATGCGCGTATTTGACGGCATCGGCCTTATCGTATGATTATGCGGCTTTTCCGGAACCGTTGCCTGCGGTGCCGAACTATCAGGAGCGGGCGCTGCTGTTGCACAGCGTTTATCCGAACGCGCCCGAACAAGCCATTGCGATGCAGCCGACCCCGTTGTTAGTGCAGGAAGCGTTAAAGTATTTGCTTTTGAATGCGGATGCCATGGGGCGACTTGAAACGTTGCCGGAGGACAAAAAAGTTGCGTTTCTTGTGCGGCTTATACGGCAAGGGGATCCCGGTTGGGATGATTTTGCCGCTGCGTATCGGGAAGCAGCGGCAATAGTGACTCGTCACAGGGAGGTGCTGGAGCGCATCAACAGTTATTCACGTGAGGCGCTCGGCCTGCTGTATGAGCAGTTGCTCGACAGTGCCCAGATGGATGAATTGCGCAAGATTCCCGCCATTTTACTGGGACTTTCAGATGCGCAGCTGGAATGGTGGCAATGCTTGAAAACCCTTTCCTACCACCATCCCGCCGCAGCGTTGTTTGTTGCGCGTCAGCGCTTGTCAGAAAAGGAAGAAGTGCTGGTGCCGCGTTGTCCGGCTGATTCCAAACTGGCGCAAGAATTGCACTTGATTTAGGCCGCCTCCTTTTGCCGGATGTGGCGATGGCCTGTATGATGTATTTGCGGTTGCTTACGGCTTTGGCGGGCGGGGATGCATTATTTTTTCACTTCACGCCAATTCTTGTGTATAATACATCTACAAGGTATAATATCACGCGACCAAGCGATGTGATGGCGTGCAAGTAGCAATAGCGAAATGCCAGTGAAACGCATGGGGCGGGCAGCGCATACATGTTGTTGCTTGCAGTTGTTTAGCCCGCATATTTATGCCCGGTTTTGTCGTGTGCCGGCGCAGGTGATGTAAGGCGTACAGGCAAATCCCGCTATGGCGGGGGTGAAAAAAAGCGGGTTATAGTGGCGGCGGATGTTTTGCAAATATATGTTTTTTTTGGAAGTGTTTTTTTCATGGAAACACTGAGCGGTTCCTAGAATAATGAAGGGGCTTATGCAATCATGACAAAGATTCTTGTGGTTGACGACGATGTGGATTTGGCGGAACTTATAAAAACAAAGCTCACCGCCGAGGGGCATCAGACGTTTGTTATCAATACCGGTGAGGGCGCTTTTGAATATGCGAAGCTGGTCAAACCAACCATTTGCCTGTTGGACATCATGCTGCCCGGCGTAACGGGCTACCAGATTTGCCGAAAAATCCGGAAAGACCCGGAACTCTATCGCTCTGCTGTTTTGATGCTTACGGCGCTTGGCGAAGAACCGGAAATTGTGCACGGCATGGAACAGGGCGCCGATGATTATCTGGTCAAGCCTTTCCGCTTGGAACGGCTGATGGACAAAATCGCATCGTTAAACGCCTTGCTGGCCATGTTGGAGCAGCGGCATCGCGTTACCAAATTGCCGGGCACCGATGCCTTCAAACGGGAACTCAACCATAAACTTGCTCGCAACGCTCCCATTGCCTGTGTGTACATTGATGCCGTCGGGTTTGAGGCCTATTGCAAAAGCCGCGCGCAAGAAGGACAGGTGAATGCGCTGAAGTTTTTGTCAGGCGTGCTGACAAACGTGATCAAGTCCGAAGGCATTTACGAGTCCTATATCGCACACATGGGCCGACAGCATTTTGTGGTGTTGGTGAAGTTGGAAGACTACGAACGGTTCTGTAAAGTGTTGGGGGAATCCTTTGACGAGCAGGTAAAGCAGCTATACACCACACAGGAAGCACAGCAAGGCTACATAAGCGTTCCCAACCGGGACGGCAAAGACGTTCGTACGCCACTGATGGCGTTGGCCATGGGGGTGGCACACACCAAGTACCGTCAATTCAAGAGTGCCAAGAAGATGTTTGAAGTATTGGCCCAGGTGCGACAGAAGGCACAGCCCGTCAACGGAAAAAGCGTGGTCTTCGTGGACCGGCGTCATACCGACCGGTAGCGCCATTTTTTCACGGCATCCGCGGTGTCATGTGCTGCCGGGTAGTTGATTGATTGAAACCCCAAACACACTGAAAGCGTGAAAAGGATTGTTATGCTTTCTGCTCCATTTGGAAATACCGGCGTGGAAGTATCAAGGCTTGGGTTTGGCGGGATGCGTTTTGATGCGCCGGAAAAGACGGGCGAAATGGCCGCCGTTGTAATGCACGCGTTTGAGCGTGGCGTCACCTACTTCGACACGGCCCCTTACTATTGTGATGATCAAAGCGAGATTATCTGCGGCGCCGCATTCAAGGAAATGAAAAAGACGGGGCGCCCTTTTTATGTTGCATCAAAAACCATGGAATCTACCCCCGATGCGGTACGGCAACAATGCGAACGTTCCTTGGAACGCCTGCATGTGGATGCCATTGATTTTTACCATGTATGGTGTCTTGTGCATCCGGACGATTTGCCGCGCCGCAAGGTCAGCGGGGTATTGGATGCGTTTCGCCAACTCAAAGAAGAAGGGCTGATCCGGCACATAAGTGTTTCCACCCATTTGGAGCACGACCATATAGAGGCAATGCTGGATCAGGGCGAGGGCCTTTTTGAGAGCATGTTAATCGGGATCAACATGCAAAACCACCATTTGCGTTATCCGGGTGTGCAGGCGGCGGCCGACCGGGGCATGGCGGTGGTGACCATGAATACTTTGGGCGGCGGTGTATTGACGAAATATCCCGGACACTATGAGCAACTGGTGCGTCCGGGTGATGCGTCCATCGTGGAGTCGGCACTTAGGTTTAATCTTTCCCTGCCCGGTGTCACGGTGGCGCTGATAGGATTCAGAAACGAAGCGGATGTTGATGTGGCTGCTGACGCGGTGGAGCGGTTCACGCCCTTGGATGAGGCGGAGATTCAAGCCGTTGATGATGATGTGCGTTCGCTTTACCGTGATTTTTGCACGCAATGCGGGTATTGTGCCGATTGTCCTGAAGGGATTCCCGTGGTGCGACTTATGGAAGCCTATAACCTTGGCCTCTTGGAAGGCGTGGATGAAGCGGTGCGGAAGATGCAATACCACTGGGGCATATCGGATGTGCGCGAGCTGCTTGCCGCCTGTACGGCGTGCCGGGAATGCGAGGAAAAGTGTACGCAGCGGCTTCCAATTCTTGCGCGGTTTGAAGAAATGAAACAAGCCGCGTCGAAGCAGCAACGGGACTCCTGATACATGCGCCGAACAAGCGTTATTCGTGGTCGGGCCCTGGCGGTGATTTGAAAACGCGCTGCAGTGCGAAATACGCGGGTTTGGGTGTGCACAGGAAATCTATTACGGAGTTGTTGGCGGGGCAAGGGAAGCAGTCGTGTCCCATCCAGATGATGATGCCGCCACATTTCGGAAACCGTTCCTTGCATCGTTGTGCGGCAACAGCATACGCCTGCGCCTGATATTTTTGGGTTTCCTTAATATAAACGGCAATGCCCTTCTGTGCATCTTGAATGCTTCCCATTATCGGGCGACACAACTCCCACTGTATCCACCATGCTGCGGTATGGGCCCAATACTGGTTCTGTGGCGGCCACAGGTGCTCGACATCGGCATAGCGGGCGATGCACTCGGGCGAAGCGGCGCCGGGCATGCCCAGTTCCGAGCGCAGCAGGGCATCGTCATCGGCCCAGTACGCGCGCCACTGTTCAAGGCGCGCTTCAAATGTGTCGCCTTCAAAACCGCCGAGTCCCCATGGCCCGTGGATATCATGGTGAAGTCCCTGGCCATATTCTTTGGCATCCGCACAGAAACGGGGGCCGGTGGGCGACGTGGCAATAAACCGATGGTGCGGATCGCAGTCGGCGAGTGTTTGGCGCAAAGCCGCAATACAGGG
>SKQZ01000068.1 GCA_007118765.1 Candidatus Hydrogenedentota bacterium | reverse complement strand
TTGCCGTTTGGGTTGGGCGTGGGCATGGCATTGCCGTGGCCTTTTCTGGGCGCGGGCTTGTCGTTGTTGCCCAAGCCCGGCAAATGGATGACCCGGGTGAAGCAGGCCTTTGGCGTGTTCATACTCGGTTTTGCGTTGTATTATGGCCACATTGCGTATACGTTGGCCGCCCCGGGCATACAGCCCGAAGACGACAACGGCGTATGGGTGCGTTCGCTGGAGGCGGGCTTGTCTCAGGCGCTTGAAGAGGAGCGTCCGGTGATAATAGATTTTTGGGCCACCTGGTGCAGGAACTGTACGGTGATGGATCGCAATACGCTGCGTGATGAAGAGGTATTGTCCCGTCTTGAGGATCATGTTAAAATCAAGTACCAGGCGGAAGTGCTTTCCGAGTCGCCGGTGAAAGAAGTGGTGGAGTATTTCCAAATCATGGGACTGCCCACCTTCATTGTGCTTGAGCCGAAGGGATAAGCCCATATACCGCGATGTACTACAACTTGTGTATGAACACTTTCTGACGGTTGCCGGGTTTCTGCTGGCCCTGTTGCTGGTGGCGCGCGTGCTTCAGGAAAAACGGCAGCCGGGCAGCACGCTGGCATGGCTGCTGGCGATTGTGCTGATTCCCTATCTCGGGGTGCCGTTGTATCTGTTGTTGGGCGGGCGCAAGCTGAACCGGTTCATTCAAATCAAGGGCAAGTTGTACGACGAGAGCGATACGTCGTCGCCGGAGCTCGCGCCCAATGCCGCCACACGCATCGTGATCGCCGCGGGGATGCCGCCGCCGCGCAAGGGGAACCGCACCGCATTGCACCACAGCGGCGAAAGCGCATTCCACGCGCTGATGGCCTTGTGTGCGTCCGCCCGCGAATGCATCCACATTTCCACCTTTATTCTCGGACGGGACGAAACGGGCCGCGCGCTCATTGAGATGTTGTCGCGCAAGGCGCGCGAGGGCGTGGAGGTGCGCCTGTTGCTGGACGGACTGGGGTGCATCTGGTCGAGCGGTCGTTTTTCGCAGCCCTTGCGCGACGCCGGCGGACAGGTGGGCCGGTTCCTGCCGGTGTTGCCGTTGCAATGGCGCTGGTCCGCCAACCTGCGCAACCACCGCAAGATTGTGGTGGTGGACCACTGCGCGGCGATGGTGGGCGGCATGAATCTGGCCACGTCGTTTATGGGGCCCACGCCGACCCGAACCCGGTTTATTGATTCGGCGGTCTTTTTGTGCGGGCGCGCTGCCGCCGATATTGAAGAGGTGTTTTTTGATGATTGGAATTATGCCACGCACGAGCAGTTGACCTTGCCTGATGCGGATCCGCATCTGGGGGATACGGCGCGTTTTGCGGGCGCCATTGCCGCACCCGAAGCGAATGCGCCCCTTCTCGAAAACTCCACCATCCAGGTGATTCCCAGCGGCCCGGATGTGGCGGAAGACACGTTTCACGACGCGCTTATCACGGCGATCATGGATGCACGCGAGCGGATTTGGGTGGTAACGCCCTATTTTGTGCCCGACGAATCGCTGACCAAGGCGTTGGCGTTGAAGGCACGCGCCGGATGCGATGTGCGCGTGCTGGTGCCGTTGCGGTCGAACCACCCCACCGCCGACTTGGCGCGGGGGCCCGCCTTGCGTGAAATCGTCGCCGCCGGCGCAACCATCTACGCCTATCCCAGCGGGATGGTGCATGCGAAGTTGATGATTTTTGACGCCACCATGGCCATCACGGGATCGCCCAATCTTGACATGCGCAGCATTTACCTGAACTTCGAGATTGCCTTGTTCCATCACAGCCGTCACGAACTGGAGGCGTACGAATCCTGGGTGCGCACCATGCAGCGCTCTTCCCATATCATCAAGCCCGAACTGGTAAGCAAGAGCCGTGCGTGGGCGGAAAACTTTTGTCGTCTTATCTCGCCGTTGTTGTGAGCGATCCGGGGACGGGCTGCCGGGCATGGTACAATGATCGCAATTGGAAGCACGCTTATGACGACCACCGAAACAGTTTTGATACGCGGCCGCCTGCCGGACACCGCGCAGGCGCTGGATGTTCGCATTCGCAACGGCATGATCACGACGGTGCGCCGTGCCGGACGGGCCACGCCGGACATTGGCGACGCCAACACGATTATTGCGCCGCCCTTGTTTGACATACAAGTGAACGGCGCGTTCGGCATCAACCTGCAGGCGGATGACCTGACCGTGGACGACGTGTATGCCTTGAATGACGCTTTATTGCAACAGGGCGTTGTTCGCTGGTTGCCCACGCTGGTGACGGACAGTGTGGACGCCATGGAACACAAATGCCGGACAGTGGCGCTGGCGCTGGAAGACCCCGACCTGGCGCGGCACATACCGGGACTGCATTTGGAAGGGCCGCACATTGCGCCGGAGGACGGGCCGCGGGGCGCACACCCGGCGGAACATGTGCTGCCGCCGCGCATGTCTGTGTTCAACCGGCTCCAACGGGCTGCCGGGGGCGCGGTGTGTTGTGTTACCCTTGCGCCGGAGTTGCCGGGGGCGCCGCGCTATATCCGCGCATTGACCCGGCGCGGCGTGACCGTGGGGCTGGGGCATCATGGCGCGGATGCGCGGCAGATTGCGGCGGCGGTGCGGGCGGGGGCGCGATTGTGCACCCATCTCGGCAACGGCATGGCGCCGCACATTCATCGGCATCATAACCCGTTGTGGCCGCAGCTTGCAGACGACCGGCTGCATGCGTCGTTTATTGCCGATCTCGAACACATACCGCCGGACGCGTTGCGTGTGTTTGCGCGGAGCAAAGGGCCTGCACGCACCATACTGACCTCCGACAGCGTGTCCCTTGCGGGCATGAAGCCGGGCCGGTATGAACTGTTTGGCGCGGCGGTGGACATGAAACGCAGCGGCCGCGTATGTCTGGCGGGCACGGAATTGCTGGCGGGCAGCAGCTTGATGTTATTGCAGGGCGTTTGGAATATGTATCGCCATACCGATTTTACGTTGGGACAATGCTTTGCCGCGGCCTCCGCCGTGCCCGCGGTGTTGTTTGGGCTGGAACCTGCCAACTGGCCGCCCGCGCCGGGACAACCGGCCGCGTTGCTGGCATGCACGACCAAACCGAACAACAAAAAGAAACTGTATCTCACGGCATTGGCCCATGACGGACGCCTGAAAGTTTTTTGACAGTACATGGAGACGGACTCATGGCGAAGACATTACGCGTAACCATTAGCGGAACAGGGTTTGCGGGCGACTTCACGGCCCGCGTGTTCGGACAGATACCGCACAAGAACGGTGTAACCATTACGCTGGCAGGGGTAACCTCGGGACACTTGGGCAATGCGGAGCGTTTCGCAAAGCGGCACGGCGTGAGCCGCGCGTTTGCAAGCCACCGGGAAATGCTGGCCACGGTAAAGCCGGACATAGATTGTATTGCCTGTGCCAATTATGCCCACGCCGATTATGTGCGCGAAGCGGCGGAAGCGAACACGCCCGTGATTGTGCTCGAAAAACCGCCCATCATCTGGCCGGGATATGCCGATGAACGGGTTGCCGACGCCGCAACCCGGAAACAGGAAACCATGGCGGCTTTTGATGAAGCGTTGCAGGCGGTGGAACAGAGCGGCTCGAAGCTGCTGTATGCCGAGAACCTCGCCTATGTGGATGGCGTGAAGGCCATGGCCATGCTGATGGCCGAGGCGACACAACACGACAAAGGCAGGATACTGTTGCAACAGGGCGTGTGCGCCCATCAGGGCAGCCATGCCCCCGCCTATGATACGCCGTCCAAATCCGGCGGCGGCTCGCTGATGAACAAAGTGTGTCATCCGCTGGGGCCTGCGTTGTATCTGAAACAGCTGGAGGGGATTCTTCGCGATGGCCGTCCGATACGGCCGGTGCGCGTGTCTGCGGTGGCGCTGCAAGTGCTCAAACAACAGCCGGACGAGGCGGGCGCCCATTTCCGCGTGATGCAACAGGTGGATGATTATGCCCGTGCGACGGTGTTGTTTGAGGATGGCGCCCTTGCCGAATTGTTCGGGTACGATTTGAATATCGGCGGCATTCGAAACGCTTTTTCGGTTACCGCCGATTTTGGACAGTATGACATGCGCATCAATCCAAACGACAGCAACGAGTTGTTTTTGCCGGACGGCAGTGTTGCGGGCAATATCCTGCTGCGCGAAAAATTGCCCACGGCCCAGGGCACGGCATTCCCCTGTCCACGACAGTTTCATGCCCACGGCTATGTGAACGAGATGACCGATGCCGTGGAATGCGCCCTGACCAAAGGGCAACAGCCGCAGTCGGGCATGATGCTTGCATGGGATACGCTGGCGGTGTTGATGGCGGGCTACGAATCGGCGGCGAAGGAGGCGGCGTTTGTGGACATAGCCGAGTTCACCCTGGGCCGAACATTTGAACCGGCGGTGTACCCCGACCCGAACTATATTGAACAGCTGTTACAACGTCAATGACAGGGCAGACAGGGAGTAACAATCAATGAAGCGTCACCATGAGCATGGTCATGGCCTACGCCGGGCAATCGCGTTGATGCTTGTCTTGGCGTGGTGTGTGCCGGCGGGCGTTGCCGTTGCCGGAGCCGATGTGCTGATTACCGAAATTGGCGGGACGCCCTGGACCGGCATGGGCGCGGACGCACCCAAGGTTATCTATGGCGAGGACGACCGCATGGACGTCTACCTGGAAACCGATCCCGACCGGCTTGACTGGGCGGCGGCCACCTGTGCCATCGTGCGCGCGACGGATTTGGTGTATACCGCCGACAATATGTACGCGCTCACCGTCTATGACTATGTATATCTTGGGCAGCCGCCTTGCGACGACGAACCCTTTGCCAACCAGCCCACCGCCGCCATCTGTTCTGCGTTCATGGCGGCGGACGACCTCATTGTTACCGCCGGGCATTGTTTTTCGAAACAACACCTTTCCAGCATCCGCTTTGTGTTCGGGTTTGACATGCTTGACGCGGACACGCCCGTACTGGAGTTTCACCGCGATCAGATTTATGAGGGCGCCGAAGTCCTTTCTTATGTGCAAAGTGG
>SKQZ01000157.1 GCA_007118765.1 Candidatus Hydrogenedentota bacterium | reverse complement strand
TGATAGGCGCCCGCCGCATCTTCAAAACGCTCCATCTCCTCCAACACACGGCCAATATCATAGAATTTGCGGCGTGCAATAAACTCACCGGACCAATGCTCCACAATGCGCTCGAACCCGTCCAGAGCAGCCTCCAGATCGCCACGATTCCACGCAACGAAGGCAAGGCCGTCAATGGCATTGGGAACGTACGTGCTGTCGGGATATTCTTCCTGAAGACGCCGAAATGCTTCCGCCGCAACATCATACTGTTCGACCTGTATCGCAGTCTCGCCCATGCGATACAGCGCTTCAGGCGTCCAACGTCCCAAGGAATCCAGCACTTCCTTGTAGCGTTCAAGCCGCTCTTGAGGGTCTTCAATAAGCGCCGCTTCCGCATACCGCGTCGCCTTTTCCCGCTCGCCGATTACGGCGCTCATCCGTATCAGCGCGCCAATGGCAACCAAAAGCAGCAAGAAAATGGCGCCCGCAATATACAACTTGTAATTTTCTTCCAGATGCGCCACTGCCTTTTGCCATTCGGTTTTGGGCTCTTCTTTGATCAGCAGATGGTCTGTCAACGGTTTCTTTTTTCGAGGTCTTGCCATTACGTATTACTTTCGTTGTGTTGTTGTTGGCTGTAATAAAAGCGTATCGTCCCTAAACAAGCGCTGCCGACGTTTATCGTGGCCGTGTCAGGTAACAGGCCCCCACTCCACAATTTGCCACGTATCGCCAAAGCGTTCCATCATGATGATAACCTGCCCCTGCAAATTGGCCGGGGGATATTCGAGCGGCGATACCGACTCGGCTATCGTTCCGAACGTGTCAATAACCCGCGCCCGATCTCCCTGAACCTGAATATTCGGGGGCGTACGCGTGATGTTTATTGCCCGATAATTGCGCAACAACAAATTAAGGTCGTCACGCAACCGCTCATAATTGCGTCCTTTGCGGTCCTCATAATTGCGGGAAACGTGGGCAAGGACTTGGTAAACCCGACGCCCTTCCATGCCCCGCTGCACGTCTTCAAGCACCAACGCAATTTTCTCTTCATCGGTTAATTTCGCGTTTGCACCGGTAAACCGGCTCAAGTCCACCGGGAGTTGTGCTTGGCAGCCAATAAAGACGCCAAGACACAGCACGAAAAGAAGTGGTGTCCAAAAACGTTTCATTAAAAATCCGATTCCGTTGTCTGGTCAGGCACCAAATGGAGCACCAACCGCCGTCCGCGGAACAGTCCCAAAGGAATAATGGAAACTTCGAGTTTCTTGCCGGCTTTTCGAAACAACAGCTCGGCACCGCCATCTGCCTGTTTCACATTGATGAGTCTCCAGTCGGCAGCCGGGCAGGCGTCAATATAGAACTGGGCAATATCATTCACCGATTCGCGAATGGTGTACACCATGCGTCCCACTTTGAATTCAGGTGTTTCATAAACGTAGGAACGTTCCAAGTCCTCTTTGGCGTTTGCCGGCAGCGGCACATCTCGGAAACGTTGATTGGGCGCCATTTGCAAGCCGCCGGGCTGTTTCGGTGCAACGGTTCCTTCCTCCGTATAACTCGGCGACGGATCGTCCTCGAGCAATTCAACCGGCGGCATGGTTTCCCGCTGCCACGGCGTGGATTGACACCCTGCACCCACAATCAACACCCCCATTGCAATAACACATAGCATTGTCAGCCGAATCATAATTACCTCGTCCTGTAATCACTCGTCTTACGAGCCTGAACCGCGCCAAATGCGCATAACGCACAAAGAACCGGCGGCACACGCCGCAGGCAATGCATGAACACGTCTACTCATCTGTGTATAGAATAGATAATCTGCCCTGATTTTTTCAACTAGGCGACACATGCCCGTCTTTTGCATCCGATGATGACGGCATCAATATGTCCGAAAGCAGGTATAACGCACGAGGCACATGAAAACAGCCCTTCCATTTCCCCCCTTTAATCGGCAGCAAAACCTCGCCGCGCCTGTTCAAATACCCCCACCACTCGCCATGCCGGGGATCAGAAAAATGTTGCCACGCATAGGCCCAAACGCGTTCGAACCATGCAAGGCATTCTTTGCAATCGGTCAGCATATACGCCTTTGCCAAGGCAACCAATGTTTCCAGATGCACCCACCATAGTTTTTGATCCCACTCCAGCTGTACCGGCGGCTTCCCCATGCTGTCCAGAAAATAGAAGATGCCGCCATATTCCTTGTCCCAGCCAAATTCGAGGGTGCGCAATACAATGTCCACACATTGGCGCAACAATGGCTCTTCCTGGCGGCGCACAGCCACATCCATCAAGAACCATGCCGCCTCAATGCCATGGCCGGGATTGATGAGTCGTCCTTCAAAGGTGTCCGGAAAATGACCGTCCGCCGTTGCATGCTCGTGCAACAAACCGGTTTCTTTATCCAAAAAACACCCCGTGACCTCTATAATGCAGGCATCAAGCGTGGCATCAAGCACCGGTTGCTCCAGCAGTGGCTCCAGCTCTAACGACAGGTTCGCCAGAATCATGGGCAGGGCCAGCGAACCCAGGGGACGTGTTCCCGGAACACTTTTTGAATAGACGCCCTTGGGATTATCCTTGCGCGCAAGAACATTGCGGTATGTACGCAACGCCAACGCACGGGCATCAGCGTCATCAGCAGCCAGTCCGTATTGGGCGAAAGCCATCGCTGCAAAGCAGTCTGAAAAGATATTGTAGGGCTGCACCAGTGGCTGCCCGGCGCGATCAAGCGCGAAATACCAATTGCCCTGTGCATCCATGCCGTGAGCACGCAAAAAGTCCGCCCCATGCCGGGCGACCTGCAACCATGATGCTTTGCGGGCCACCCGATTGCACAACACGGAAAATGTCCATACCTGCCGCGCCTGAAGCCAAACAAATTTGTCCGTGTCAAAAACCGTGCCTTTCTCGTCCAGACACGTAAAATAACCGCCATGCTCCCGGTCAATGGAATGTCGCTCCCAAAAGGGGATCACGTCGTCGAGCAATGTGCTGCGACATTGTTCTGCGTATCGGGCAATAGATGACATGGGCCGATTCTCCATTCCATTGGATAAGTTGGTACGTTGTGTATTTGCAGGTGGGGATAAAATTGTTGTCAACACATCAATAACAGGCCTGTTGCGCTGTGCAAATCAACAGTATGCGTACGCCATTATAGCGAATGACACACTTGGGACAACAATAGCGAAACATAATTACGCGTCAGCGCGTCAAAATCCTCAAGTGTTTATGTGCACCAACACGGGGACACCACGTATAATGGTGCACTCCACAGTACATTCGGAGGCAAACAGGAAGAAACAGCCCGCTACGTGAACCGTCAATATCATCCTCATAGCGGCCGGTGGGCCGCATCCGTCCGCAATACATCGCACACGATATGCCAAAGAGCATGGCATCTCGTTCTGCAAAGGCGGAGCGCACCCAGATGAGGGCTCTCGCCACAAGTTTTGCGCGTAACACGGTATTTGCCAATATCGTGTTGCTTTTCATTTTCTTTGGGGGCTATCTGGCCATCAGGAACATGTCCCGCGAAACCTTCCCCGACATCGAGTTGGACATGGTGCGCATAACGGTTCCCTGGCCCGGCGCCGACCCGGAAGAAGTGGAGGAAGGCATCAGCCGCCGCATCGAAGAAGCCATTGATGGACTCGAAGGCATTCATGAGTACCTGACCATATCAAACGAACATGTCGCGTTGGCTGTTATCGAAGTAATGGACGGTTACGATGTACGCCGTGTGAAGGAAGAGGTGCGCAATGCCGTTGACGCCATTGCAACCTTTCCTTTGGATGCGGAGCGCCCCATTGTGGAGGAGTTCGTGCTGCGAATGCAGGTGATGCTCCTTTCACTGACAGGCCCCGATCTGAGTGACGTGGAATTGCGGGAATATGCCGAAATCATCAAGGATGAGATACGCGACCTGCCTGAAGTGACCCAGGCAAGCGTGGTCAGCGCCCGGCCCTACGAAATCGCCATTGAGGTTTCCGAGGAGCGGCTGCGTCAATATGGCATCACCTTTGAACAAGTGGCGCAAGTGGTGCAGGCAAACAGTATGAACGTGCCCGGCGGCACAATGCGCACGGAGGGAGAGCAAATTCGGCTGCGCACCGTCGGACGCAACTACACGGGCGCGGACTTTGAAGACATTGTCGTGCTTGCCCAGCCAAGCGGTCAACACATTACCTTGGGGAGCATTGCAAGCATCCGCGACGGCTTGACGGAAGAAAACACATATATGCGCTTTAATGGCGAAAAGGCCATCAATATCCAGGTACGCAAGACAAGACGGGAAGACACGCTGGTTATTGACCGTGCCGTCATGGAATATGTGGAGCGCAAGCAATCCTCCCTGCCCGAGGGCGTAGCGCTGACACCGTGGCGCCGCCGTGCCATCCGGCTCGAAGCGCGCATTGATCTTTTGATGCGCAACGGCCTGATCGGACTGATGCTGGTGTTCATGTTTTTGTGGCTGTTTCTTGATATTCGGTTGAGCTTCTGGGCGGGCATGGGCATGCCGGTCAGTATCATGGGCGCGTTCATTGTCATGTGGTATTACGACGTGACCATCAACATGATGACCTTGTTTGGCATGATAACCGTGCTGGGTATTATTGTGGACGACGCGATTGTAGTGGGCGAAGCCATCTACGTTGCCCGCAAGAACGGTATGCCGCCGTTGCAAGCCGCCGTTGAGGGCACGTTGGAAGTCGGACTGCCTGTAATTGCCGCCGTCACCACCAGCATCATTGCGTTCATGCCGCTCTTTTTTGTGGCGGGCACCTTGGGCAGAATGATCGTGGTGTTGCCGCTGGTGGTGGTCGCCGCACTGGCCGTATCGCTGATCGAATGTTTGATATTGCTTCCCGCCCATTTGAATCATCTGCCCGACCCCAACGTGCACAGGGCAAGCGATAATATCTTGCGGCGCCTTGGCAAATGGTTCCACAGCAACATGAACCTCGGGCTTGAACGTTTTGTGACACGGTATTACAGCCCCGTCATCGGGTGGGCTCTGCGGTGGCGGTATATCAGTCTTTCCATTGCCATCATGGTATTGCTGTCCACATGGGGCTTGGTAGACAGTGGCATCGT
>SKQZ01000387.1 GCA_007118765.1 Candidatus Hydrogenedentota bacterium | reverse complement strand
TGCGCAGGCCGCCGGCTGACAGCGTGTTAGTACACGTCGAAGTCGGCGGGCAAGCAAAGTGCCTGATATGGTGTAAGATTCGCAGGCGCAACCCCGCCACGGCGGGGTGAAATATGCGGGCCAACGCCACAACGCGTATAGGATACTCATTCCCACTTGATGAATCAATTTGTTTGCAAGCTGTTTCCAAGCGTGTTCTTTTGCTATAGTAGAGGTATTGTGATGTTAGGCCTTGCACAAACAGGGCTTTTACAACAACTACAACAACAGGAGATTGACGATGAACAAGATGGTATGGATCAGTGGTGCTTCCCTCACGTTGGCGTTGGCGCTTGTTGCAGGATGTGCGACAACAGGCGCTGGGATGTCCGATGAAGAATTGGTGCAGATGCAGCTTGAGACGTGGGCGCAGGGGCTTGTGGAACAGGACATGGACTTGTTCTTGAGCACCGTTTCCGAAAACTTCTCTGCACGTCAGGCGCCTGACAAGGAGACCTTTGCGGGATTTATTGCACAGGCAATGGACGCCGGCTACCTTGAAGAAGCGGAAGTATTTCTGGATGACGCGCAAATCGTTATTGAAGATGATGTGGCCAGCGTATACCCCGTTGATCTCATGAGCATTGCGGGCAGCGTGGCGGTGGAAGTCGTCTTGACCAAGGAAGATGGCGAGTGGCTCGTGTCCGGATTGGATATTGACGGGCTGTAAGCCTATCCAAGGAAAGTTGTTGGCGGGAGGCTGCGCGATGGCGCAGCCTCCCCGCTTGGTTTGATGGGTTGCAAATGCAAGGTGCTGAATCATGACCGGATTTAAGCGGCATACGATACTGATGTTGGCGTTGTTGGTGTGTTGTGCCGCACTGACAGCGTCAGCGGAATCTCTGGTTGTTGTCACCTACAATATCCGCCACGGACGGGGCATGGATGACATCGTTGATCTGGAGCGTATCGCGGAGGTCATACGACAACTTGAACCTGACATTGTGTGTTTGCAGGAGGTGGACCGTGATCTGCCGCGCACCAACCATGTGGACATGCCGGAGGTGTTGGCCGAAAAGCTCGGAATGGTGGCGACCTTTGAGCCCAACTACCAGTTTTCGGGCGGTGATTATGGAAACGCGACACTTACCGCGTTGCCCATAACGGCCACGCGCAACGTGGCCCTGCCCAATCCGACGAACGCCGAACCGCGTGGTTGCCTCATTGTGACGGTTGAATGGGGCGGCAAGACCGTTGATGTGATGAATACGCATTTGGGTTTGAACGGTCAGGAGCGGCTTGCACAGGCCGAGGCCATTGTTCGCGAGCTCGGGGATAATCCCATAATTCTTGCGGGCGATATCAACGAGAACGCCACTGCGCCGGGTATGCAGCGGTTACTGGCGCGTCTGCAGGATACCATCGAAAAGCAGACGGACGATACCCGTGGCACTGTTCCGGTGGATGCCCCGACTCGTCGCATTGATTACATATTGGTTTGCGACGCCTTTGAGACGTTGTCGGCCACCATCATTCACAATGAAGCCACACGCATTGCCTCCGACCACCTGCCTTATAAGGCGGTGCTGCGGTTGCGTGGTGAAGATGGGTCGGAATAACGAGCTGAATATGTAGTGTTCGCTTTATTAGATTGTTGTAACAACGATGCCACGCCTAACGGCTTTTATGGGTTGAATATGTGGTATATTGTATTCAAATGAAAAAAGACTGCATACACATAACCGTCGCAGGCGTATGCCCCTAGGTGCTGACCTTGTCAGGAATGGCCATGATGCCATGCGGGCACATGTGTGCGGCAGAAACACATCAGGCGGCACATAACTGCTCGTGTGATGGGGATGCCGGGTGCGACGTTTCCTGTTGTGGTCATGCTTCACTTGAAACTTCCTGTGACGCGGACAACGGTACAGGGTCTTTCGCACAATCAGTGCGGGCGGAGACATGCATTGTCTGTGCGTTGCATGAATGCAACAAACGACCGGTATTGGCACAGGCTTCATGGCGCATTGCACGGCTTGGCGGTTTTTCGGGCGCCGCCATCGGCGATGAAGGCGGCCGCTATTTCGAGCCGTCTGTAACCTCGTTGCATGGCGATGCTTCACAACGACCCCAATCCATTCTCTCCAACCATATAAAACTCTGCTGTTTCCGTTGCTGATTCCGACATTTTCCACAATGCTATCCCCCTCGATGAAGTGTATGGAAAATGTCAGCAAATCAGCATGGAGACGGAAAAATGAGCAGTTATTTTACACACGGCACAGCACGCATACGCGCTTCGCGCATGAATGGACGTCACGGTTTCACCCTGATTGAACTGTTGGTTGTGATTGCCATTATTGGCATACTGGCGGCAATACTGTTGCCCGCATTGGCGCGTGCCCGGGAGGCGGCCCGCCGCGCCAGCTGTCAAAACAATTTACGGCAAATGGGCTTGGTGTTCAAGATGTACGCCAATGAAAGTCCCGGCGAGCGCTTTCCGAGAAGTCGCCGCGGGCTTGCCGGATTGGATGGTCCGGCATTGTTTCCTGAGTACTTGAGCGACGACAACATTATCGTGTGCCCTTCCGATAGCGATGGCCACCTTTTGCTTTCCAGCGGCGGGCCGGATGATGTGGGGTTCTGGTACCGTCTGAACGACGACGGCGACCGCGTCATTGACCCGGACAGGTTCAGCACGTTGAGTTACATTTATCTGGGCTGGGTGGCTATCGGCGCGGAAGAAGTTGAGAACATCGCCGCTATACAGCGCGCCCATGACGTTTCGTTCAACGAAAACATAGACCATCCCATTAAAGACCGAGACTTGAATACGGCCACAGACGAAGGCGGACTCGGCGAAGGCACCGGCAATGTCGGGACAAACACCATATACCGACTTCGTGAGGGAATTGAACGGTTTCTGATTACGGATATCAACAATCCCGGCGGACACGGCTGTTGTGGTCAGAGCCATGTGTACCTCATGTTGGACACAGTCAGCACGGCGGCACAGAATTTTAATCACGTGCCCGGCGGCAGTAATGTGCTGCACATGGACGGCCATGTGGAGTTTATCCGTTATCCCACACATTTCCCGGTGTGCGACGATGCTGCACGCATTTTTCACGACTACAGTTTTTAGTCGGCATGGATGAATGGGTGCTATCGTGGGCCCCTGTTGATGAGGCGTTGGAAACGAGCGGCGGCCAGCAAGTATGATGGCCGGCATGACCATGGACACCATAACAACCGATATTAAAGCGGCGGCCGCGGCACAGGGTTTCGACGTGTGCGGCATTGCATCGGTGCAACAGGAATCCGACGATGGTTTCGGCGATTGGCTTGCCGCCGGATATCATGCGGAGATGTCATGGTTATTGCGTACCCGGGATGTGCGACAGCACGTAGCGCGGCTGGTGCCGGATGCACGGACGGTGGTTGTGCTGGGCAAATACTATTACCGTGCGGATGCGACGCCTGTGCCGGGTGCGCCGCGCATTGCGCGGTACGCGTGGAGTCGTGATTATCACCGCGCACTGGCCAAGCCGCTGAAACGCGTGACCGCCTACATCGCCGAGCGGCTTCCCGGCGTGCAACAGTATGCCTCGGTGGACAGCGGCCCCGTGCGTGAACGGGCGTGGGCTGCCCGTGCGGGCGTCGGTTGGATTGGCCGCAATGGGCTCGTCATCCATCCGCGGTTTGGGTCATGGCTTTATCTGGCCGCCATTATTACGACGGCGCCGTTAACGCCGGATGGGCCGCAGCCCAACCGGTGCGGTAGTTGCCGCGCCTGCGTTGAGGCGTGTCCCACCCGTGCCATCACGTCAGACAGATGTGTGGATGCGCGCCGCTGCATTGCGTACCATACCGTTGAAAATCGCGGCGAAATACCTTCGGAAATCGCCCAACGCATGGATGGCTGGGTTTTCGGTTGTGATGTGTGCCAGGAGGTGTGCCCTTGGAATCGGCCTGAGCGTCTGACCGATGCCGACATAATCATTCGATCGGACTTTGCCTGCTTGGATGCCGCCGCTCTGGCGGCCCTTTCCGACGCGTCTTTCCACAGCCTTTTTGATGGCACGACTGTTAAAAGAGCCAAGCGTTCCGGTATTGTGCGCAACGCCGCCCTCCTGCCGGGGCATGATGCACACGAATCCCCATAGGGGTGTTATCGTTGGTGGAGATGACCGGGACGGGGATGTGTTTTTTTGGTTAATGTGCGCATAACAGATATACTACTTTTCTGAAGGCTCATATGGGCGATTTGACGGCAGAACTGTGAACGGTAGGTGATACGGAGTGACGAATGAACCCATCCAAAAAATATGATGCAGACGGACTGCATGACGGCGGTGCACACCAGCGGGAAGAACGTCGTGTGGAGGAGGCGCTGTTCATATTTAAGGAATCGCTTGACAACGCTTCCGATGCCATTGGGATCTCAACGCCGCAGGGCCGCCATTACTACCAGAACAAGGCGTTTGACGCATGGTTTGGCGATATTGGCGAGAACCCCCCGGAGACCTTGTATGTTGACCGGGGTGTTGGTCGGGAGGTGTTCAAGGCGATTATGGCAGGCAAGAGCTGGCTGGGCGAGGTCCAGATGTACGGGAGGGATCGGCGTATTTTGGACATCCTCTTGCGGGCTTATGCCAATGAAGATGCCAACGGAAATGTAACGGCGCTCGTGGGGATTCACACGGACATTACGGAACGGAAGCGCATGGAAGAACCGCTGCGCGAACGTGAGCGGATGTATCGCCTCATGGCGGACAACTCAAAAGACATGATTTCGCGCCATGCGCCCGACGGAACCGTCCAATACGTGTCGCCCGCATGTGAGGCGATCACCGGCTATACCCAGGAAGAATTGCTTGCAAAGCCCGCCAATATCATTTTATTGCCGGAGGAAGAACCGCACATCTGGGAAGTCATTCGCCGCCGACAGGAAACGGCCAGTTTTTATTCCGTTGAACATCGTATTCGCCGAAAGGACGGAAGCATAATTTGGGTGGAGGCGCTCGGACAATTTATTCGGGATAGCAACGGCGCCGTACAGGAAATTCAGTGTAATGTGCGTGATATTACAGAACGTAAAAGAGTGCAGCAACAGTTGATGGAGACCAACCGGCGTTTGGAAGAGGAGACGGCGCGTGCCAACCGGCATGCAGCGTCGGAAGAGAAGGCCAATCAGGCCAAGAGCCGGTTTTTGGCAAACATGAGCCACGAAATTCGCACGCCGCTGAATGCCATTATCGGGTTTGCCCAGATCCTGGCGCGTGACACCGGACTTTCGGAAAAACAAGCGACCCAGGTGAATGCCATTTTGCGTAGTGGGGAGCATTTGCTTGCGTTGATTAACGAGATACTCAGTTTGTCACGAATTGAGGCGCGGCGTGTCGAATTGCACACGGAAGTCTTTAGTTTGCGTACGCTGTTGGAAGACTTGGGAACAATGTTCACACACACGGCCAATGAGAAGGGCGTGTCTTTTGAGATGGAATGTGCCGAAGACGTGCCGAACTACATTGTTGCGGATGCGGCGAAGCTACGCCAAGTACTGATTAATTTGTTGGGCAACGCGGTAAAGTTCACCGAACATGGCACTATCCTGTTGCGTGTCAAGGCAGCAACGCCTGGCCCCGAAACGTCGGACGAGCCCATGCGACTGATTGTAGAGGTGAAGGACAGTGGCATCGGTATCCCGGAAGGGGATATGGAGCACATCTTTGACACGTTTTGGCAATCCGAGCAAGGCATGCGCGCCGGAGGCGCCGGTTTGGGTCTGG
The DNA here is from genome assembly GCA_007118765.1 of Candidatus Hydrogenedentota bacterium. Lineage (GTDB taxonomy): Bacteria > Hydrogenedentota > Hydrogenedentia > Hydrogenedentales > CAITNO01 > SLFT01. The sequence continues at coordinate 10,964 of SKQZ01000387.1, read as the reverse complement.
TGATAGCCAACCACATTGCTACGCTCATGGGGGGCACGATAACCGCTGAAAGCCGAGTTGGGGCGGGCAGTGTGTTCACATTCGAAATCCCGATAACCATCGCGCCGGATGCGCAGCCGACAGAAAGCAGTGAGGAAAAGTCAGCGTCCGGGGGCGGGGAGGCAACGAAAGCAGAACCGCGCCGGATTCTAATCGTGGATGATCAGAAGGATATGCGCGCCCTGTTGCGTGATTTGCTTGTGGCTGAGGGGTACCTGTTAAAAGAGGCGGAAAACGGGGAGGAGGCGCTGGTGCAGTTTGAAGCGTGGGGGCCGGACCTTGTGTTGATGGACATGCGCATGCCTGTCATGAACGGACACGAGGCAATTAAACGAATAAAAGAAACGGAGCGGGGGCGGCGTACGCCGGTGATTGCCGTAACGGCGGGCGCCTTCGAGGAGGACAGAAAAACCGCGATGGAAACGGGCGCCGATGGATTTATCAGCAAGCCCTTTCGCTTACGGGAAGTGCTGGATGCGCTTCATCAGGCCTTGAAATAGCGTGCGTTATGTCCGGTGTGTTTCACGCCGTCATGATCATTGCGGAGTTTCAACAACAACCAAGCCTTGACAGATATTGAAAAGGAAAACTAATGAGACACCAAGAAACGCCACTATTTTACGCTGTGGCTGCCTGTGTTGTGGCGGTCGCTCTGGGCATTTACGCTGTGTGGGCGCAGTATCCGCCCCGACCCCTGCCAATGGACGCGCCGGCGGACCAGTTTTCGGCGCATCGGGCCATTCCTCATGCTTTTGCCTGTTCCATGGCGCCCCACCCGGCAGGTACCAAAGCGAACGATGAGGTTGCCGACTACTTCCTGAACGCGCTTGATGAACTGGGAGTCGAAACGGAGGTGATGCGCACGGTAGATGTGCGGGATTTCCGGGTTGAACTGCAACAGGCGGTTATTGGCCGGATTCCGGGCACGGACAGTACCGGCGCCATCGCCATCAGCGCCCACTATGATTCCGTTCCCTACGGACCCGGCGCCACCGATGATATTATGGGGTGCATCGCGATGGTGGAAATGGCGCGGGCATTTATGAACAGGCCACGGATGCGCAATGACCTGTTGTTTCTGTTTTTGGATGCCGAAGAAATCGGTGGGTACGGCGCACGCGGTTTTTGCAACCACCCATTGGCCGAAGATATCGGCGTGGTCATTAATCTTGAGGCGCGTGGCACCAAAGGCCCGGCGCTGCTGTTTGAAACATCGACGGGCAATAGCCCGTTAATTACGGAATTGCGCAACGCCCGCGCAAAGGGTGTGCTTCCTGTTGCCAATTCGATGATGTTCGCTGCCTACGAACAGACCCCTTTTGGCACGGACTTTACCCATTTTCGGCGGGCGGGCATGCACGGCTACAACATTGCCTATATTGACAACTTCGCCTATTATCACACCATGAACGACAGTCCTGAAAACCTTCATGCGCCCAGCGTACAGCATGTGGGCACGTATATCATGGGGTTGGCCGAGCACTTCGGCAATGTTGATTTTACGCAGATGTCTCTTGAGGCCGAAAACGATATCTACTTTAACACCCTTGGGTTTCACATGGTGCAGTACCCCAAGGCGTGGGGGCTCCCGCTGGGCGTGTTGGCGGGGGTTCTTGTATTGATGGCGGTGGTATATGGAAAGATTAAGAAACGCATTTCACTGGCGGGGTTGTTGCTGGCGCTCATGCTGATGCCGGTGACGTTGGGTATTGCGATTATCGCTGCCGTTGCATTGCAGGCGCTGGCCTTTGGCTACGAAAACACCGTGCACTTGTATACCGTCAGTTTTACCTATCTGCCGGATTTGCGCGCCCTCTATTATGGCAACTTGTATGGGTATGCCTATGGTCTCATTGCGCTTGCCGTGATGGGGATGATGATCGCGCCGGCGAGTCGCAGGTTGCGTGTTGCCGAATTGTACGCCGCAGGACTGTTATGGCTCTGCCCCATGCTGGTACTGATTCTACGGACATTTCCGGGCGGCAGCCATCTCTTTTCCTGGCCTCTTATCTTTGGCGCATTGGGTCTTGTCGTCTGCTGCATGGGCAAGTCTGGTGAGTCCGACGCTCAGCCGGGGCGCATCTTGATTGCCGCCGTATTTGCCGTTCCGGCGCTTTGCCTGCTGTTGCCCATGTGGCAGGGGCTTATGTGGCTTCTGGTGGTGTTGGGAGCGCCCCTGTTGGCGGGGCTGGCCGTGCTGATACTATTCAACCTGATGCCGGTAATGGTGCTCGTGGGCAGGGCGCGGCGCATGTGGTTGCTATATCCCGCCGTTGCCGTCCTGGCCGTACTGCTGGTGGGCACAGGCCTGGTGTTGAGCCGGCCCGGCAAGGCCACGCCGCAGGTGAATGCCGTTGCCTATTGGCTTGACATGGACACTGGCGATGCGTATTGGGTGAGTGAGGACAAAGAGGTGGATTCCTGGACACGGCAATTCTTTCCCGACGGCACGCGCATGGCTATAGATGATATTCTTCCGCATGCCCGCGGCGATCATTATTTGCGCGCCGAGGCGCCCGTTGATCCCCATCTTGCGGGGCTGCAATACGATATTATCAGCGACGAGACGATAGATGATGTCCGGCGTGTTACGCTTCATTTGAACACGAACGACGCACCCTTTCATGTGTCCTTGCGACAGGTGGACGGCCCGGACATAACAGCAGCAGAAATCAATGGTACGCCTGTTAGAGTAGGCGAGGGGCGGTTGCGCCTGTCTTTTCATTTGTTTGCCCATGAAGGGTATCGGCTGTATTTTGAAACGACACCGGAGGAAGCGATTGTGTTTCGGGCAAATTCAACCATATACGGGTTCCCGGAAGTGCCAGACATCACGCCGCGCCCTGATCACATGGTGCCTGAGCCAAACACGGTGCGTCATGGCATATCACTCCGCAGTGAACACATGTTTGTTGGCAACAGCGTCACCATCCCCGTGGCGGCGTCCGGTGAGACCGGATTTGCCCATGAGGAGGCGCCGTCACGTGTTCACAATGGTGTTGATCGGCGGCCTTCGTGAGGTCTGCGAAGAAATAGCACCGGATGTGCGCGTTCGCATCAGTGGTTTCCCCAGAGAAAGGTCATGACCGTGTGGAAGCGCCGGAAGCCAAGCCGTTCATACAGGCGGCGCGCCGGGCTCGCTTGGGTTACGCCCAGTGCCAACGTAGCATCGGGATTGTTGGCGACTACGGCCTGTGCAAGTTCCGCGATTAACCGGCTTCCATGCCCGCGCCGTTGATGTTGTGGGTCAACGCAGACTTGCGTAATAAATACCATGCCCGGAAAGGGCATACCCGCAAGAATAACGCCCGTACATGTCGGGCCCTGCCACAAAGCGCGCATCCATTGGGGCGTTGTGTGCCCGTACGCGCCTTGTTGACTTCGCACCAGCAACGCATGTGCTTCCGTTTCGCTGCCGATTTCATGGTATAACCGGGCGTCGGGATGATTCGCATAGGCGCGGGCCATGCAGGCGGCCGCCGGACCAAACTGTATTGATTTCAGCGGGACGCTGCTCGCGTCTTGTGCTGTTGATGTGTTTGCAATGGTTGCCGCGGGCGCTTTCATCACCTCCCTGGGACAAGTGTGAACACCGGGCATTGCATCCGCCTGTAGTTTGACGCCAAAGGCGATGTCACACAGCGTGGAACGAATCCCGCCTTTCTTCAAGGTGTCCAAGGCCTCTTCCAGCAGCAGGTATTCAATTCCCTGGTCGCGATACGCAGGCAATATGTGGAACAGTGACACCCGCGCGTGGGCGCCGTCCAATGCCACATACAAGAGTCCGACCGTTTCGTTGGCGGTGGTTTGTGCGGCCCATGCAAGCATCTTATCCTGCTGTAACAGGGCTGTCATCATGCGTCGCGCACATTCCCGAAACCATTGCGCCGCGTCAGCGCCGTAAATGGCGCCAATATCTTCCGTCATGCTGTCCCGAAAGGCAGGGAAGTTGTTGGGCAACGCTTCCATACTGCTGATGCGAATCCGATTACCTGACATCCTGATAATTCCTTTGTGTTGGCGCTGTCGCTCTGACATCGCGCCCCCTTTGGTAAAGGAAGGTGTGGTTACGCTATGTCCGCAGTCGAAGGCACAGGGCGGACAGGAGAAGCACGAGTGCAACGCCCCCGGCGGTGAATGTAGTGAGGGTTGGCGTATTAAGAACACGCTCACCGCTCGGGAGTTCACTGACCAGAAATCGCGGGAGCGCATCTATCAAGAAACGGCGCTGTGGTTCGACAGGGCCCTCCAGGGCGACATAGCGGTTATTTTGTGTGTCGTCCCACGGCATGGGCAGATCGAAACCCGCCAGAGCGGGCTGCGGCATTGAGGAGGATGACAAAATGATTTTCTCCAGCGACGCGTTCAGGTTTTCGGTCGTGATGTCTGCGCCGGTAAGCGGCGGCATCAGGAGGCGGCCTCTGCCATACACGATGCCCGCCCAATCTGCTTCGGCAGCGCTCAAGCCGGTGACAATGTGCAGCAACTTGTTTTCTGGCGCCTCCAAGTCAATTTCATGCAGCGTTATCCCCGGCGGGTGTGTTTGTTCCCACCGGGCAACCGTTGCCTCAATTTCGGCGCGTTGCGATGTCTCCGGGCCGGGGGCGTATAAGAGCACCGCCCAATACTTGGGCGTGTCATGTGCAATCTGTGTGAGCGTCTCATTCTCCAACAGGCGCTCAAAAAGCGCCGGTTCCGGCGCGGGCGACCATGTCACGAAGCGCTGTGGACGCGCCTCAACAGGATGGCGTCCGGCAAACAGGGTGACCGGCAGCTCCGGCGGAGCCGTGTTCATGTCATAGCGCATCCGAAGATACAACGCGTCCTCCGGTAAAATGTGCTCCACCTCGATATTTAAGGTCGCGCCCGCATCCGCAAACCATGCCGCCATCGTGTCATACCGGGCGCGGCTTTCCTGGTCGTCGGCATCGAAAACCATGCCCACCCAGTAATTGTCGCGGGCGCCGAAAAAGGCCGAGTCCCGCACCGTACCCAAATCAACGCAAGCGTATACCACCGGGCACGACATGATTAGAAAGAGTAACATGCCGTGATATGTCACCAAGCGCAATGTCAACATCACAAAATATGCCTTAATCAAAATGGGGCGTTTTACCCGCACAATTGTATCAATATGGCGCGACGGAGTCACAAATCATCAAACAACGACAGTTGCTCATCTTCTCCGTCAAGGGCTATCTTTCTCGGAATAATGCGTTCTTCCGCCGGGCCATCCAGATTGTTGATCACTTTGGTTACAGTCGGTACGCAATAACTGGCAGCCTCTTCTTGTATTTGGCTACTGCCAAAACGCAGTATATGCCAGCCGGAAGTTTTTAAGTCATTGTCGCGCATGTTGTCCGACTTCGCTCGCGCCGGCGTGGCATGCCATGTGTCGCCGTCTGCCTCAACATTGAGTTTCCCTTTGTTGCAGTATACTGCGAAGTCTAACGCATAGTGCTTCATTTGCGCCGTCACAAATACCTGACGTTCCGCAGGAATCTTGTTTCTCTTGAATTCGGCCCAGAGTTTGTCTTCAAGCACGCTATCATCATACAGGTCGTTAATTTCCACGGCGGTGCTGAATTTTTGCCATGTGGTGGGGATGAAAACAACGCGACGCCATCTTCTGCTCAAGATGGGTTTCGGCAGGCATTGCAGGTTTTTTATGAACAGCTGATAATAGCGCTCATTGCTTTTTGGGCCCCGGGGTTCGTGGGGAAACAACTCCGACCGATAGACGGTGCGTATTTCAGCCACTTTCCCGTAGTAACGAATGGAATATGCCTCGTCTCCAAAAACCTTGGTTTGATAAAGCGCCAACCAAGAAGGCGGCCATCGTCTTTGCAACCATTTGCTAACACTACGCACGGGGATGCGATACCAGTGCTGCGTACAGAGGATTTCAAAATCCGCCGGGTTGTTCATTATGGCTACTAAGACTTCTCCGCGCTTTAACATTTCATTTCCGTTGGTGATGGCATCAAAAATCCAGAACAGTGACCGAAAACGGCGAAGCTCCCATGTGCTATTACTCGTTCCGGGGGGCGTTCAATGCAAACAGGCTACGCTTGTTGCTCAACCAATACGGTGTTGCTTGGTTCGCCGTCGCCGCCCTTATTGCAGGCGACAACCCGGTATTCGGTGTGAATGCCATGAGTTTGGTCTTCCAGAGTTGCGTTGGTTTTTGCTGTTGAAAGCACTTCATTCCAGAGCAAGTCCTCCGGGCTGGTGCGCGATTCCACACGGTAGGCGACCACCTTGCCGCCGTCATTCGGCGCTTTCCAGTCCAGCACAAGAGACTCGCTGTCCTGTAGGGACACCTCCAAGGCGCGAACCTGTCCCGGCCGTCGGCAAGGGCGTCCCCGTTTTGGTTTTCCCCAGCCGAGCCGCCGCAGTTTTTCATCGTTCATGGCAACGGTATTCTCCGCATAACGAAGATTGCGCCGCATCTTTTCTTTCAAGACTTCAAATGCCATGTCTTTCTTTTCGGTGGCTTGTTCCGCCGCAGCGCGTGCGGCGGCGGCGGCATCGCGTGCCTTCAAGGCGGCATCAAGGGCTTTCCGCAGCTCTGCAGGAGCAATGGGCGGTGACGGGAAATCGGCGGTGTTTTCTTTGAGTCCATGTACCAGCGCATCACCCAGTTTGATAACTTCGTCCTCGCGTATGGGAAACAGTGCCATAAGGGATAACCTCCAGTGGTAGGGTCATGCCTTAATTGTAACACGCAACATTTGCGCGCTACAAAATTTTATATAAGACGAAACTGGCATACTCAGGGCAAAACAAATAAAAACTCAGAACCCATAAATCTTTATCTATAAAATATAAAGATTTATGGGTTCTGGAGGCGCGCTCCTTGACATGCCAATAGTCATAACATAACGGTAGTCATTGTCTGGCGCTGGCGTTCCCGGCGCACGTCAGAGGCTGCGGGCGTAGGGGTGGCGAGGGGGGGCTGTGCTATTGGTTGGCGGATGCGGTGGCTTGTTGTATTGCCCAGAGCATAAGCCCTTGATGGGTGTAGGTGTGTGGGTCTTCCTGATACACCAAGCCGATGGGGTAGCCCAATACCACGTGTCCGGGTCGGTATGCGGCCAAGCGTGTATCCGGTGTTTGCAGTCCGTACTCGTATGCCGTTCCCAAGGCGGCGAGGTCTGCCGGACCAATCGGTGCGGCCGGACTTGCGATGCGCACCGTAGCAATGCCTTCCGCTTCGCGGGGCGTTGTGTTGTCGTGCAGTGGGGGGATGTCATCATAATCGGCAATACGCGGCAGCGTCAGCGCGGCCAATTGCTCTTGTGCCGAGGCGGGCATCAGGGCGGCGGGGGAGAGGGCCATGACCAGCGCCTTGTATCCGCTGAGGTCTTCGCCGAGGTTGTCTTCACAAATGATGCGCGTGGGGATTCCCAAGTCCTGAAACAGTTTATAAACGCCAAACTGCGCATCATGCAGCCATCCGAACCCGTGTGCATTCGCAGGCTCGCGATAGCTGTAATTGCTCCATTTTGAGAAGAACAGCAATACCGTATTACTCCGGTCTGCGTTGTGGTCGGGGACAAAAGGCGCGCGGGGCATGTCCGAACGCCACAGCGTCACCAGTTTTGTTAACACCGGTTTTTCCGACGGCAGTTCCCGGTGATAAGAATAGTTGGCTACCTTGAGTCCTGCGCCCGCACGCATGGCATGGCGACCAATGGCGAGCAGATGGGGCATGGAATATCCCAGTCCGAGGGTGGATTCCTCCCCGTCATATTCAAAACACACCGGCAGTCCCGTAATCCCCCGAAAGGCCGCCACCGATGCGCCCGCTTCCCATGCGCCATCCGTGCCATGCTGGAAAAAGTCGTAGGAATGCACCACATGATTCGCGCCGCGTGTGAGCCCCCAATAATCGAGGTTCCCCATTTGTGCGCTCTGGATGCGATAGCTTTCGCCGAGCGGCGCCGAAATAACGGCATCGGGATCGCCTTGGCGGATGGCCTCCGTGAACCGGCGCACCGCGTCCCGCCAAAGCCATTCACGAAACGCAATAACAGCCCGGTTTGTGGGATCACGATCGGGTTTACCCGTGGTTGCCGGCGGTATGGGCGGTCGTTCGGGCAATGATACCCCGTCCCCGACAACATCGCGCAACCATGCCGGTCGCGGTTCTGTGATCGCGTCGCGCCACACGGCGAGGGCGGCATCATCGTAATGCCACCAGTCGCCCCACTTCAGCTCGGCATGAACGCCGATGAACGCGTTGAATTGCACGTCCATGCCGTGACAATGTGCGGCAATGGCCTTAGACAACGGCCCGTAATGTTCCCAGAACCGTTCATCCGCGATGGACGGCAACGCAAGCGCGTCGGGTCTGTTTTCATCAGCCTGCCACAGGGCGCCTGCATACCAGTCGGGCGTTGCGCCGGCGTAATAACTGTTAATACGCAGTCGCGCCCCCAGCCCGTGGCGTTTGATTATCTGGAGTCGCTCCTCAAGCCAATGCAGATCAATGTGGCCCGGCTCGGGTTCCAACGCACGCCATGGGACACTTATTTCCACCCGTGTAACCCCCAGCGTGGCCAAGTCGGTTACCCATCGGTCAAAGGTATCCATGTCTTGGCACGGCGCCGTCCAGTCCCAAATGTCAAAGGAAATTTCAACGTCATCCGCCACGGCGCCAAGCATACAGGATATGGCAAAGGCAATGCTACACATCAGGGTTTTCTCCTGCCAAAAGCGATTATGCTGCCGCCTCCATCTCGTCGGAGGAATCCGGTGCGTCCGCCTCGACATTATCGTCATCCTCCACCTCATCGTCGCCAAAATCATCCTCCTCAGCATCCTCAATTGGCGGTGATTCGGGATGGGCTTCCTCTTGCACCGCCTCACTCACGGCATCATCCACTACAGGCACGTCATTGCGATGAACACTGTCAATTTCCAGCAGCCATTCCAGCGCTTCATCAAGAATCTGGACGATTATCGGGGCGTCTTCTTCACGGTTACCCGGATGATCACACGGATACCAGCGTATCTCTTTGGGGCTGCCCAGCGAGTTGTACAGTTCCTCGCCTGCTTCAGGCGTCACCAGAATGTCTTCCGACCCGCTTTGCATCAACACCGGTGTTCCTTCCGTCAAGTGTCCGTAATGGATGGGGTCTGCCGGGCGCATCAGCCATGACACAAAGGTTCTGGCAATCCAGTGCAATGCGGCGTTGTTAACCCCGTCGCGGATCATGGGGGCATTGAGCATGACCGGAATGTTGCCGCCACCCACCACCAGTACCGCTGCGCGAATACGATCTTCAAATGCGGTAAGGCTGGTGCCGGTAATGGCGCCGTAACTGGCGCCCACCAGGTAAATCCGTTCCGGGTCTATTTCCGGGTGGGTTTGCAAATAGTCAATCAGGCGTCGCGCATCATTCACCGTTTTCCAAGGGCGCTGACGAAAAGCGAGCACCTGTTTGAACGGGTTGCCTTCTACCCGGCGCGGCCCGCGCATGTGCTGGTCGAAAGAAACCATGGCAAAGCCCGCATTCGTGAAGGGGGTGCATATCTCCCTTACAAAGCCTTTGCCTTGGCCTATGCCGTGCAGAAATACGATGGCCGGCAGCTTGCCGCTTCGCCGAACAGGCAAGGTGAGTAGCACGGGCATCGGCTCATTGGGCCGGGCATCAATTGTAAAAAGTATCTCTTCAAAATGTTTGACCCGGTGAACGCCGTAGAACTCGAAGGGCTCGTGTATGGTTGTGCTTCCCTCCATCTGTACATTAAAGGGCAGATCGGGGTCGTATTCGTTAAAGTACGTTTTATCCGCCCACAATTTGGTCAGCATCACGAACAAGATAAGGACGAGTATGATACTGCCGACAATTTTAAGGATCTTGCGCATATTGTTTTCCTTTGCACGTTTGTTGGCATTGACGCTATTGAAGCGCAATCAATGTCTGATGGATTCTGTAATCCTAGACTAGAGGAGGGATGCAGGTCAAACAGGCCTTCCCGGAGTTTGATCAAGGGAGACAATGTGATACAATGCCACCGCAGATAAAGAGGTCTGTCTCTTGTGAAGCACGTAATAAACACTTGGGTATATCGCGTTATGTCGCCACAAAATTACAAAACAATCATCCGGTTGAGTCTTCTCTGCATTCTGACATTGTCGCTGTTGCTTGGCTGTGCCCGCACCACCATTCCGCTGACGGACATCAGTGTGCCCGTGCCCAGATCGCCTGTGGACCTCGCGGGGTTTTGGGAAGTGTTCGGAGCATATCGTGAAGGCAACTTCTCGAATTTGGAATGGTCGGAAGCCTTTGACGCCATGCACCTGAAGTTGTCGCGTGAATATCCCTTTACCGAGTGGAAAGCCATTGACTGGGAAGCCTTGTACGATACCTATATGCCCCTTGTGGTTGCTGCGGAAGCGGCGGACGACGATCATGCCTATTACATGGCGCTGCGGGAATATGTATTCAGCATCCCTGACGGTTATCTGCATATTACCGCGCCCAAGGAATACCGTGAAGAAGCCATTGGCGGCGATTTCGGTTTCTCCATATTGCCGTTGGATGATGGCCGTCTGGTGGTGGGTGCGCTTGAAGCGGACGGGTTCGCGGAGCATTCGGGGATTCATTGGGGCGCGGAGATTGTTGAGTGGGACGGAATACCCGCCCGCGAGGCGCTGGACGCGGTTTCGACCCTGTGGAGCGACAGTCCGCCGGCAACGCAGGAGTACGCCCTGTTTGAACGGTGCATGATGATGACGCGCGCGCCGGTGGGTACGGAAGCGACGATTATATTCCGTAATCCGGGGCATGACAGCCTGTGGGGTACGCGCCTTCGCGCCCGTCGCGATTTCTTCGAAGGTCTGCAGGACTTGACAGAAGAGGGCAAGCCCTTCAGCGAGTTTGAGTCGCCCATCGAAACGGAGATGCTTGACG
>SKQZ01000354.1 GCA_007118765.1 Candidatus Hydrogenedentota bacterium | reverse complement strand
TGCGCAGGCCGCCGGCTGACAGCGTGTTAGTACACGTCGAAGTCGGCGGGCAAGCAAAGTGCCTGATATGGTGTAAGATTCGCAGGCGCAACAGAAATCTTGTGAAATATGCGGGTTAAGGCCGGTATGCCCGTTTTTTATTGGTCGTATATGTTGACGAGGTATAATAGTATAGTCGGAATACCGGCACGAAAGGTGATGCTACCAGAAAGGTGACCACAATGAATGCAACCGCAACCATACAACAACGCGCTCTTTGGTGTATGGCAGGCGCTGCTGTCCTGTTGTTTGCAGGGTGCGGCGCGGAACTGCTGGTGACAACGGCGACGCGCGGCGAGCTTGAATCGCAGCAGGCAAAGTCGGCGTTGCGGCAGTTGGAGCATGTCAGGGGACAAGTTGGCAAATTGGAGGTGGAACAAGCCATTCAAGCGTATCGTGCCGAGCACGGCGTTAATCCGCCGTCTTTGGATGCGCTGGTGCCCAATTATCTCGCCAAGGTCCCCGTGAAAGAGGATGGAACGCCTTACCAGTACAACCCCGAAACCGGCAAGTTGTCGGCACGGCCTGCTCCGAGTGGGCCCACCGGCGCTGATATGCAGATGCTGGAAAATATCCGGCTTGCAATCAACCAATATGGCACTGCCACCGGATACTATCCGCGAACACTGGACGACTTGCATCCACAGTATTTGGCGCAACCGCCGCGCACCGCCTCCGGGCAGCCTTTCGTGTATAACAACCAGAATGGATATGTGGCGCATCCCGTGCAACACGCCGCAGCGCGACGACCCGCTGCCGCCCCATCCGGCGGCATGGGTGCTGGCGTCATGGGGGAAACCATGACGGGCATCGGCATACAACAGGAACTTGGCGCTATGAGTGGCGGCGGCGCCTCCTCGGCGCAAACCCGCTCACGGAGTGACGTCAACCAAATCTCCGGCGGGCACACCAGCCGTCAGAATCAGGTGATGGACGATCTGGGTCTATAGCGCTTTTCCGGTGTTCTGTGTCAGCTTAAGGCAGGTACGTCCACCCAGCCCCGTTGTTTCCAACTGTCCATGCCCAACTCCGCTAGTTGGACGCCTTTGGCGCCCTCAAGCAGATTCCAGCGGAACGGTGCATCAACGACCACATGTTTCAGGAACAGATCCCACTGCGCTTTGAACGCGTTGTCATATTCCATGGTTGTTGGCATTTTGACCCATGCGTCTTTGAAATCCACCGTCTTGCCCAAGTCCGGATTCCACACATAACGCGGCGTGGCGGCGGCAGGCTGTATATGGCATTCGGTAAGGCCGGCCACGGCGGAACCTTTTTCGCCGTCCACATGCAGGGTCAACAGATCATCCCGACGCACCCGGGTTGTCCAGGAAGAATTGAAGTGACACACCACGTCCGTGTCGGTCAGCATGGTGGCATAGGCCGAGTCGTCCGTGTCCACGGTAAAGGGCTTGCCCTTTTCGTCCAGCCGTTCCTTGATGTGCGTGGCGCCGAAACAACTCACCGACGTTACGTTGCCGAAAAGGTTGTCAATGACATAACGCCAGTGGCACAGCATGTCAAGAATGATCCCGCCGCCGTCTGCCTTGCGGTAGTTCCAGGAGGGCCGCTGCATGGAGACGCCTTTGCCGGTGAACACCCAGTAGCCGAACTCGCCGCGCACGGACAGGATGCGCCCGAAAAAGCCGGTGTCAATGAGGTGTTGCAGTTTACGCAGTCCCGGCAGCCAGAGTTTGTCCTGCACCACGCCATGCTTAACGCCTGCTTGCTCGGCAAGACGATAAAGCGCCATCGCGTCCTCCGCCGTGGCTGCCGACGGTTTTTCGCAGTAGATATGCTTGCCCGCCGCTATCGCCTTGCGCACGGCTTCCGCACGCAGCAACGTCGTCTGTGCGTCAAAATAGACCTGATACCAATCATCGCCGAGCGCGGTGTCAAGGTCGGTGCTCCAAGGCAAATCACCACAAGCATGGGCCAGGGAACGCAACTTCTCCGCATTCCGCCCAAGTAACATGGGTTCCGGCATAATGACGGTATCGTCATTTGCGCGGACACCGCCATGCTTGCGAATTTCCATGATTGAGCGCATCAAATGCTGATTCGTACCCATACGGCCGGTGACGCCGTTCATTAGTATGCCGAGGTTGATGGTCTGCATGCCCGGATCTCCTTCTGGTTGCTCCTTGGTTCTGACGCCTCACGGCGTGTTCTCCTGAAATACGGCGTAAAAAGAGTATCATACCTGCCGTAATATTGTGAAATACCGCCAGTTTTGCATGGCACGAATACCGACGCACGCTCGTAATGGTGCGTTCTTTATTTTTCCCGTTACCGGCAAATATGGTAGCATCATGCGCGGTGTCATAAAGAAGCGCGCAACAATGCGTTTCTTATAACATCAATGACTCCGGCAGAAGCAGATTGTAAAGTAGAACCCATGGCCTGAAGTCTCATGCGCCGGCGGCGCGGGACGGCAGGGGTCACTGGTTTCTGCCGGGATAACCACGCAAGCCCTGTAGGGCACATTGCAAAAGGAGAGTATTCATGCGGAGACGCATTCTGTTGTTGTTGGTTGCGGCATGTATCATGTGTGCCGCGAACGCCCAGGTTCCCGACCTCAGGCGCATGGACGTGGTGGAGCGATCGGTGCCGGCGGGTCCGGTGGCGATCGTTGACGGCGAGGCTATTGAGGGGGAGGCGTTTTTGGATGAGTATCGGCGGTATCTCCGCAGTTTCATGTACATGGCGGAAACGCCCGAATTGACGGACGAGTTTCGTGTGCAGGCCGGACTGACCATTCTCGGTGAGATGATTCGTCATGAAATACTGCTTAACGAAGCGCGACGGCGCGGTCTTTCGGCGTCGGATGCCGATGTGGATGAAGAGTATCAGGCCAAATTGGCGTACTTTGAGGAGTTGCTTGCCGCGGAACTGGGCGATACGCCCACCGAAGCACAGGTACTTGAACGGGCCGGGCAAACGCGGGAAGAAGCGCGCGAAAGCATTCGGGAACAACTGATGGTGGAACGTGTTGCCGAAGTGATTGCAGAGGAGCAGGGCGCCGTCGTGAATACCGATGAAGTGCGCAGGTATTATGAAGAGAACCCGCAGCTGTTTGAACAGCCCGGACGAATGCACCTGTCGCAGATTCTGGTGTTGCCCAAACCCAATCCCCAGCGTGCGGATGAAAATGCGTGGCAACAGGCCGAAGAACGCGCGGAACGCGCCCGGGCTCGCATACTGGCCGGGGAGCAATTTTCAGTGGTTGCACGTGATGTCTCTGAGGCGCCGGATGCGGCGAACGGCGGTGACATGGGCATGCTTCCCGCCTCAGAACTGCCGCCGTTCTTTGTGGAGGTGGCGGCGGGCATGCGCCCGGGCGATATTAGTGGCGTATTCCGCAGTGAATACGGCGTGCATGTTATCCGTCTTGAAGCCTCTGAATCCGCCGGATCGGTGTCCTTGGAAGAAGCGGAACCGATCATTCGCCGCATGATGCGCCATATCAAGATGGACGAGGCGGCGCTGGACTTTTGTGAACCCATCGTAAACGATCTCTCCCGAACCCGGATTTTTATTCAGCTGGATCGCACCTTGGCGGCGCTGGAAGGGGTGTCGCCTTTGTGAGCGTACCGGTTTCCCCGTGTAGGATGTCATTACCGATGGCATGGGCTGAACAATGCGCGACCCTGCCGCAACGTGACGCCACAGTGATTAGAGAAAAATGAATACAACAAAACCGAGCAGCATTAAGAGACCCTTTCGCGGCGTATTGCTGGCAAATATCGTTGCGATTGGGCTTGTTTGGAGCGCGGGGGCGCAGGGCGAAGAATCCTATCACTGGCCGCTCGACTTGCCACGGGAATTGTCCTCCAGTTTTGGCGAGTATCGCACGGGACGGTTTCATGCGGGGATTGATTTGCGTACCGGCGGCGTTATCGGGCATCCCGTTTATGCTGCGGCAGACGGGCATGTGTCCCGGGTGCGGTGCTCCCCTTATGGGTATGGCAAAGCGATTTATGTGCAGTTTCGGGATGGATACAGCGCGGTATATGCACATCTGGACGACTACTTTGACGAGCTGCGCGCATACGTGCGCCGGAATCAGCACGCACGTCAGTCATACGCGGTGGACTTGTATCCCGAACCCGGGCAGTTCCCGGTGCGCAAGGGACAGCAAATAGCCGTGAGTGGACGCACCGGCGTGGGGCCGCCACACTTGCATTATGAACCGCGCGATGCCGCGAACCGGCCGGTTAACCCGCGACTCCTGGGCATTTCGTGGCCGGACACCACGCGCCCGGTGATGCAGAGCCTGCTGGTATCGCCGGAGGGCCCCGCGGGCACGGTCAACGGCGGTTACGAGCCGATAACGCTCGATGTTACGCATCATGGCGAGGGGCGCTACACCACCGCGCCTGTTCATATCTCAGGACGCATCGGCATCGGTGTGGACGTAATCGATCCCGGCAGGGACGGCCTGCGCTTTGGCGTACATGTATTGCGTCTGCTGCATGAAGACCACGAAGTGTTTCGCGTCCAGCATGATTACTTGTCCTATGACACCATCCACAATGGTGCGGTGGCATACCACCCCTTTTATCTTGACTGTGGCCGGTATCTGTTGTTATGGCGCTGGCCCGGGAACGAATCGCCGCTGTATGCACAGTCTTCCGCCTCCGGCTGGTTTGAGACGCCCCACACGCCCGGCGAGTTGGTGGTGGAAGCGGTGGACTTCATGGGCAACAAGGCCACCCTCACCATACCGTTCCGACCCGACAGTCCTGCGGAAGCACCGACCACGCAGCACGCGGCAGAAACGAACGGCCACGTGTCAATGGCATGTCACGGCGAGTTTCTAACCGTGACAGCGACGTTTTCGGCGGCTGAGTCACAGGCGCCGGAACTACTGGTGGAAACAGGCGCCACCATTACGTTGTTGCCGTTCCGACCGGTGTCGGAGCGCACATGGATGGCGGCATTCAAACCGGACAAAAGCGGCGCCCACGCTTTGCGCGTGCATCATCCCCGTATAACGCCTTTTGAAGAGGTTGTGCATGTATTCCTGCGCAGCCATGCAACCCAATCAGTAAACTTGGA
>SKQZ01000324.1 GCA_007118765.1 Candidatus Hydrogenedentota bacterium | reverse complement strand
CGCGCACTGCGCGTGTGAGCTCATACGTGTAGAAGCCGTCTGTGGTTGAGAACTTGCCGCCGACAAAGTTTTTGATGTCGGCAAGTTTCGCCAGCGTTTCAGGCGCCATCTCGTAATCCTTTGGCGTGTTAGGCGGCTGGTAGACAAACACAGGGCCGGAAACCTGTTCGCAGATGATGTTGAAATAACGGACAAACATTTCTTGTATGGTTTCCCCGGCGTGGGGCTCCAATGCTTCGGGAATGGTGTATACGGCGCCCGCCGCACCCAGCTCACAAGCGTAGTTGCCCAACTCAATGCCCTGCTCAATATACGTTCGCGGGTCGGGGCGTTTGTCGTAATTGCGATCCCACACGCCGCTGCATCCGACCAGAACCGCTGAAATGCCTTCAAGGTGTGCACATGCATTTCTGGCTATCTGCCGCGTATCATCCATGCTGAAGGTATACATGAGTCCCATGCCGGAGCGAACGAAGAACGCACTGATGGCATCGCTGGTGAGCAGAAAGTCGAAGAAGCGTCGCTGGCCGGCATCATCCAGACGACCGTCTTCTCGAAACACAGTGAACGTCGGCGCAATTGCGCCCTGCAATAATTTTGTAGTATCCATTTGGGTCTCCAAAAAATGACTTTACATACACAACACATGGTATAATGCCACAAGAAAGTCGCCATTGTGAAATTGCCGTTCTTGCGACGGTTGTGCCGGATTCTGCGCTGTCGTTTTGCGGCGTATGGCGTGCTCTCAGAACAGGTGTCAATAAATTCTTGACATTTGAGTTAAAATGGAGTAATATATAGACAAAGTGGTAAAGTAGGAATGCCTTCAATTGTTGGTACAGGACGGGAAATTGTTCCCGATAACGACGAGAACAAGGAAATTGCAAGTGAAACACATTACCCCAGTCACAAAGTCTCAGGTTGCCCGGGCAGGAAGATGGGAAGATTTTATCTGCGTATTTGCACAGGCGTTTAACGCCATGCTCGGTTTTTTGGGCGGCGCTTCTCCTATCTGGCTTTACATTGAAGAGAAGTGCGACATATCCGAACCTAACCCCTGATGCGTTTGCAAAGTGAACAATGAATGTAGCTGTTGGTGTGACTATTGTTGGTAATCAACCAAGGTATTGAAATTAACCGTCACGAGTAGGCGTGTTGGCATTGGCTTGTTGGTTTGTCGCGTCTGTGAGGCGGTGCAGCAAAAAGGTATATGCAATGGGTATGCAAATGAGTATTCGGTGGCGGCTTCTGGGATTGGCCGTGGTCCTCCTTGTGGCGTTTTCGGCGTGTTCGCCTATCGTAATCGTGCCCGACAAAGCACTGGAGTCCGCAATACGCGCAGAGATTCGCAAGCCCTTGTCCCTGTTTTTGACGCAGCGGGACCTTGAAGGGGTGCGCAAGCTCAACGCTTCCAACCTGAGGACCAAGATCAAGGATTTGGAAGGGTTGCAGTATTGCGTTAATTTGAATCAGCTGAATTTGACGGACAACCGCATAACAGACATATCACAGGTTGGAAATCTGTCGAAATTGGTTCGATTACATCTTGGCAACAATCAGATTATGGACATTGAAGCCATTGCCGGATTGTTGGCGTTGGAATACTTGGATTTGTCAGGCGACGGCAATGCCATTACGGATTGGCGGCATCTGGAAGCCAATGTCTTGAATGGTGGATTGGGCATGGATTCAGTGGTGCGAGTGCCGGCGTTGCATACGCTGCGTAGTGATGGCAATCCGTTGCCGGGTTTTGTAGGGGCATTCGAGGCCATGGCGAATGCAGGCGTCGTAGTTGATTATGGCGCCGGATTTGACGTTGATTCAGGGAATGGCGGTTAATCAGTGGTAGTCGGGAACACGGCGTTTTCGATCACCGGCGTAGATACGAAAGTAAGTTTGTTTACCTTGTTTGGTAAGAAACATAGGCCATAATAGCCGTGCGGTTGCGGCGATGACAAGAAAGCACCGAGGCGGTATGATGAAAAAGAAATTATGTGGGGTGGCGTTGTTGTTGGCGGTCTTGTTGGGTTCTTTGACGCTGGCGGGGTGTCCGCGCACGGCGCAACTGGAAATCACACCGGCCGCCATCGTCTTTAGCGAAGGCCAAACAGAGCGTCGCCTGACGTTAAGCAACATGGGATCGCGTCCCGTTGATTGGACGCTTGATACTGTGGTGCGGGAGTCCGAAGAATCAGCGTGGGCCGCGGGCGATATTGAATGGCTCGCAATCAGCAGTACCGAGGGCGTACTTGCCCCGGGCGTGGAGCATATCACGCTGAGCGCCGAACGCACGGGTCAGGAACCAGGCACCTATGGCAATGCGGCGGTGCGCATTCAGGCACAGAACTTTGAGCGCATTGTGCCTGTGTCGCTTGTCGTGTCTTCCTTGTTGGTGGCCACGCCTGAGATAGTTACCCTGCGTGCCGGGGCGCTGAATGCCCAGTTCCGGTTGGAAAACCGTGGTGATACGCCCATACGATGGGCGGCGCGCTTTTTTGATGGCAACGATGCCACGGTGGACACGACGGAATTGCCCCCCGATATGACGCTCACCCCCGACGGCGGCGTTTTGGCGCGCCAGAGTAGTGTCAGCGTGTTGGTGGAATGGCGTGAGCCCCGTGAGGATTTCGGACTACGCATCTCCATTGTGGATGCGGGCGGTCATGATGCTGTGGTGCGCTTTCGTTTCGGCGTGCCCCTCACGGATTTGGTGGTGGAGCCGGAAACATTACGATTGTTCTACTCGCCGCCGCTGCCCGGTGATGACGGTGGCGCACTAACGCAACCCGCCTCCACGCTTACATTGCGGAATGCGGGGCGAAGCGCACTTCAGTGGCGACTTGCCGTGCGCTCGTTTGGGCAGGCCATGGACCAGGCCACTGCGCCCATCGTGGCAGAACCTGTCAGCGACACCCTGGCGCCCGGCGACTCCGTGCCGGTGCGGGTGCGGGTAAGCGATCCGGCGGAAGCATTGTCAGGCGCCGGAAATTATGAGATTGCAATTGAGGTGACCGGGCAGGACGGCGTGGTAATTGTACCGCTGGTTTTGGATGCCGTATCGTTGCCGGTGGTGATCGCATCAGATCCGCCCGACCCCAATGCATTGGCCTATACACGCAAACGGGTCCTGGATTTTGGGCGCACTACGTCACAAAAAGAGTTTTGGGTGCTGAATATCGGTCCATTCGACTCGCGGCTATACTTTAGGGTACGGCA
Organism: Candidatus Hydrogenedentota bacterium; assembly: GCA_007118765.1. Classification (GTDB taxonomy): domain Bacteria; phylum Hydrogenedentota; class Hydrogenedentia; order Hydrogenedentales; family CAITNO01; genus SLFT01. The sequence continues at coordinate 1,895 of SKQZ01000324.1, read as the reverse complement.
TGAGGACGACGACCCTGACATTGAAGACCCGCTTATTATCAATGTGAATCCCGTAAGCGGCGATACCACCGGTCCCGAGGGCGTTTTCCCCGTTCGGGAGCGCCTTGTAAATGCGCAGCGGGTGGTGGTCACAATAGACCGTTCCGCCATGCGAGAAGATTTGGAAACACGCGACATCTATATTGAGGCGTGGGACGAGGACGGCGAAAACCGTCTTGATGCCGTGGAACCGTGGCATATCCGGTTGCGGGCAGAACGCGCCCCCATGCGTATTGAAGGCGCAACCAATCGCAGCCGCCCGCCCTTCCTCATGCGTTTTGTCTTTTCACTGCGGGACAGGGTGGGACAAATCATTCCGACACGTACACCGAGTGATTTGGAGCGTATCCGCTTCGATATTACTGAAGACGGCGTACTCCTTGATTTGGACGAGACAGTTTATTATGTCGAAGGGCCGGAACAACTTAAAGTCAACATGGTGGTGATGCTGGATTACACGGGCAGCATGTACTACGCAGGCGTGGATGAACGCGGAATGCGTGCGCCCGGCGAAGTGCTTGATGAAGTGCGGGAGGCTGTGGCCATGTTCTTGGATGACCTGCCGCCCAGCTATCGGGTTGCCTTGATGTATCACAATGATCGACAGCCCCTCAACCGACTGATACACCCATTCTCAACCGACCGCGAGTCGCTGAAATCAGCGCTGCGTAATTTTGAAGTGCCCCCGGCGATGCACGGCACTTCGGATATTTGGGATGCCGTAACGGATGCCGTGGAACGTATTGTCGCGGAAGATGCACCGGATACCCTGCCGTTTGACGATGCAGATTTGCGGGCGGTACTGTTTATTACAGACGGCAATGATAACTCATCCGTGGAAGCCGCCGGCTCCGCTGCCTCGACGGCCTTTGACAACCGGGTACGGCTTTACCCGTTGGCATACAGCAGTGACGTTCCAATCAATTATGTGGATCTGATGCCGATGGCGGAGGATACCGGCGGGCGCTTGTATGTGGCTGATGAACCGGAAAGACTGGTGCGCTTGCTTGGCCACCGGCGTTCGTTGGTGTTGCAGCCTGTAACATTTGACCCCGCCCAAGGTGTGGCCGAGTTCAGGATCAAGAATGCGGGCAGGAGCCCGATGACATGGTCCGTTATCGAAGAAGACACATACAATTGGATAAGTGATATTAGCCCGACAAGTGGCAGCACGGCCCCGAATGGTGAAACATTGGTATCCATTACGGTGGACCCGGATGCCGTAACAGGCTTGCTTGAGAAGGCCCGTGGTACATTGACCATTGATTCGAATGATGGTCAAGGGGAAGTGCAAATAAGTCTGGCGCTGGAACCGGGCACAACAGACATTCAGCAGTTGGCGTTGTCGTTGCGGGATGAGCCCGGTCTTGTCTGGGAAGAGATGCAGAATCAAATCGTGCTCTCCTATGTGACACCAAGCCAAACCGGTGGACAGTATTCTATCCGGGCCACCTATACAATGCCTGATGACAGAGAGATATCCGCATTCTTTGAAGAGACCGGCGTGTTCTACCCCGGCGATGTGCGTGCGGGACAGATTTCCATGCACACCACGGGCATTGCGTTTGACGAAAATGCGGAAACATGGGAAGATGTGGCGCGTGCGGAGGTGTACGTACGCGCTGACTACGTACCCAGAAATGTCAATTCCTTCCGTGTGCGCTTTATCCCCATGCTTGAGGAAGACATGCCGCTTGACGTCCAAAATGCATTCCTTGATCTCAACATGAAGGTGGAGTTGGCGCCTGATGGCTTGCTGGTCTTTGACAGTGGTGATCCCACGCCTAACTGGCGTTTGGTGCCCGAGAACGACGGCATATATCGGATGCTGAACCCCCGAGAATTTGTGTTGCCCT
>SKQZ01000121.1 GCA_007118765.1 Candidatus Hydrogenedentota bacterium | reverse complement strand
CTGACAGCGTGTTAGGGCAAGCAAAGTGCCTGATATGGTGTAAGATTCGCAGGCGCAACAGAAATCTTATGAAATATGCGGGGTAGGGGGCGGGGGCGGTCGGTCGGCGACAGCACATCAATGGTTCGTCGCCGACCGACGGCTTTTTTCATTCCCCATGGTAGCGCTGCGTCCCCCAAACGGGACATCGTATATGACAAAGGAAGGAACCGCTCATGAGCGCATACGTTACCGAAGAAATGCTGCGCCTCAAGTTTCAAGTGGACGATGTGGTGGAAGTCACGCCGGAACTTGTTGATGCAAGCATTGCACATGCCCACGGGCTTGTAACACGCAGTATCCGCGCGGAATACCTGGAGACGCCGCCGGAGCCGGTGATCGTCGCAGAAACGTTGCTGGCGGGCGCGGCGCTGCTGCGTTCGCTGGCCGCCAGACGCGCCCTCGAACGACGCGAGGCCCGGCTGGCGGGGCATCAACTGGATACGGCCAAACAGTTCCCCGCACTCATGGACGTGGCGAAAACGGCGGCCCTCGAAGCCTTCGCCCTGATGAAGCCGTACATGCGCCACGGCGCCGTGCCGGAAACGCCGGGACTGTTAACGGTCGCCACGGACTAGCACGAACCGGAGGGAGGCGTGATCATGATTCCTATGCTTGGGGCCTATGCCCTTGACCAGTGGCACACATCCGCAACGGAAAAGCAATCCTACGAAAAGGGACGCTGGCACAGGCGCATTGTTATTCGCGGCGCCGCGGATCATTTCGCGAACAGCGCGGCGGTGCATCAGGCGCTGGATGCGCTCAGCGGCGCGGCGCTGACGCCTGAACCCGTGCTGCTGCGGTTGCGGCCGGGACGCGCCGTACCCGTTCGGCTGCATGCGATTGAGCGCACGTGTCTTGAACCTGCCTTCGCCGCCGAGTTCACACTGGCGCTGGATGCGCTCACCCCGTGGGAAGAGGCGGACGCGCCATCTGTTTTGGAAACGACCGTCACGGGCAACGGCCCCATGGAGACGCTTTCCAGCGGCGGCACGCTGCCGTCGCCGTTATCCTTCACCTTTGTCGCCGATACGCCGGGCATGGTATGGCTGCCACGGTTTGGCGACGGCACGCGCACTTTGCTTTACGAGGGCATGGCGCCGGGCGGCGCGACCCTGCACATTGACGGCGCCACACGCAGCGTATACCTTGATGACGAGGATGTCACCACACAAACGTCGGGCGCATTCCCGCTGTTGAATCCATGGCCCACAACCCTGTCCTTTGAGGCCGAGGAGGACGGCATACAGACGGGCGCGCTGACCCTGGAATGGCGAAAGCGATGGCTATGAAAATGCGGTTGGACCTTATGGACACATGGCGGCAACGGATCGCCGTGATTGACGATGCCCCCGCAGTGGAGGCGATGCAACGCGGTCCGGATCAACCCGACCTGTTGCGGTGTACCCTGCCCCATGTGGAAGGGTTCGGGCCGGGCTGTGCAATCAACGTGTATGTGAACGATGCGCCGTGGCGGCGTTATGAGGTGCGCCGCACGCAGATTTCCTGGGACGCTGATTTTCAGCCGGAACACAACACCCGCACACCGGTGCGCGACTGTATGCGCGTGACGGCGGCGGCCGATCCCGAAAGCAACCGTCGCATGCGCCGCGTCTATGTGGACACGAGTTTCGAGGAAACATTCCGGGACATCATCAGCCGCACGCCGGGTCCCCTTCATTACCATGTCACGCACAACGCCTATCCTGACGGCGCACAACGGGAGTACACAAAGTTTTGCGGACGCGCCACCGCCGACAACGCATTGGAATACGGCGGCATCGGCACGGGTCAGTGGGTGGACGCCGCGCGCATTGACGCCACCGCCGCATGGGCCAAGGACGGGGATACCATCGGCGGTCTGGTGGTGGACGGCGTGCCCTGGCCCGATGTGCGCCTCATGATGATTGATGCGGACGAGACAACGCTGAACAATCAGGCGCGCAAACAGCGCCCGGAAACCGCGCTGTGGACACCGGAACGCTATGCAAAAAGCGCGTACAAACTGCGCGCCGATCGCGCCACGGCGCTGTTGCAGGCGCTCATGGACGGCAAAGGCATTTCACACATTGAGTTGAACCCGCACCGGGACGCAACGGGCGCGTTTGATGACCGCGTGGATGCCTACGGCCGGTATATCGGACTGGTGTTTGGCGGCGGCGAATGTTTTAATGCCGCGCTGGTGGAGCATGACGTGGCCGATGTGTTCCTTTATGCCGAGGGGCGGTATCATGTGCCGGAGCATCGGCTCAAGGAGTTCTATTCCTATACCGGCCCGCACACAACGTCCCACCCCGTCATCGGCCCCCATGTTAACGCATTGGACCTGGACTGCGGCGCCATGGAGGCAATCGCGCTCTTGACGTACATGACGGGCGATCATGTCTTCAGCGTATCCCCTGAAATGAGTGTCTCCCTCCGTGAAATCACCGGCCCCGACCACTGCTACCGCTATCGGTCGGACATGATGGCCGTCACATCAGGATTCACCGACGCAGACATGATCAACTGGCTTGGGGTGTCGGGCAACGGCGTGTTGGCGCCGGAACGGCTGACCGATTCGCGGGGAGAAAGCATCGGCGCCTATGGCCTTCGCGCAACCGGCATGGACGCGGAATGGATCGGCCATGACGAAGACAAGCAACGACTGGTACAAGGGCTCCTGGATGACCTCGCATGGCCCCGCCCCGAGATACGCGTTACCTTCTTCGGCGGTGCGCCGGAGCTGACTGTCGGCGACATTGTGGCTGTTGTCGGCGCGCCGTTGGCCCGACGTGCCCGCAGGGTATCGGGGGAGTGGAACGACCTCTTTGATCCGGACGCGCTCACGGGACGCATCGTTGAACTGCGCCATGGTATGCGCGGCGAACGCACATGGACGGAGGCGGCCTTGTCCGCACCGTTGCGCTCGGTGCGCGCCCCCATTGCAACCATGCGGCGCATACGGTCGAAAGGCGAACCCTTGTTTGCGCTGCGTCTTGATGAACCGTTGGCGGGGCTTGACCAACCGGTCTTTCATCTGCCCTGAACATAACGAAAGGGAGAACACATGAGCGAAACAGGAAAAGCCTACCTACCCACCCGATGGGAGCATGGCGAACGTCCGGTGACGGCCGCCAAGTTGAACGCATGGGACGACCACATTGCAGCGGCGCTGACATTGGCGTACCGGCTGATTAACGTGGTCGCCGGCGGCGGTGACGGTGTGCTGGCCGGGTCGTTGGACGGCGTGCTGGTAACGGCGCACATGCCGGCGTCATTGAGCGTGCGCGTATTGCCGGGCCACGCCTTTATCGGCAACATGCCCTTTGAACTGGCGGAGCCTGTTGACCTGCCGCCCGCGACCCCGCCCGAAAGCCTGCCGCGCATTGATTTGGTACAGGCGCGGCTGAGCGATTGGTCGCTGACGGTGACAACGGGAACAGAGGCCGAAAGTCCCGACGCGCCGGAAGCGGATGAAAACTGCCTGCCGCTGGCCCGGTTGCATCTGCGGCCGGGCATGACGGCCATCAAGGCGGAAGACGACGGCATCAACGGCTACATCGAAGACACGCGGACACTGTTGTAACGCAGGGAGGACACGGGCATGACAACCATACAACAACGTAACGACATCCCGCTGCTGACCATGCTTGAAGGCGAGGGGGTGTCCCACTTCAAATTGCGCGAGTTTGAAAACCGCGACGGCCTGGCCATGATACATCCCGCCACGCTGACCGCGCTGGAGATGGTCCGTCGCGACCTCAACACACGCTACGACGAGACCGTGTGGATTCTTATCACGGATGCCGTGCGCACCCGGGCAGACCAGGAACGACTGGCCGCGCGGTTGGGCTGGACAGACGAAGGCGGCCTGGTGGCGCGCCGCTCCCGGCATCTGACAACCTTTGGCGGCATTGCCGTGGACCTTGTGGCCGTCGTTGCCCGCACCCGCACCCGGGCGCCGCAGGCGGTGGTCGGCGACGTGTGCCGCCGGTATTTCGACTTTGTGAAGGACGATTATCGGGATGGGCATGTACACGCGGACATGCGCGTCCATGCCCGGTAACAACAAAAGGAGGAACGACGATGAGTATTCTTGACGTGATTACATCCGAAACAATGCTGGCCCTTACCGCCACGGTGGTGGGCGGCGTCTGGGCAGTCGCCAAAAGCAGCAGCTGGTTTGAACGCCTGCGACGACGGCGGCTTGAACGGGCCCTGCTCGCGTTGGAGGCCGCAGTCGAGGAGGTGTACCGCGAATATGTGCGCGCACTCAAAGAAGCGGGCAACGGCTCGCTGACCCCTGACGAGCAGCGCAAGGCGCGGGAATACGCGCGCGACCGGGCGCTGGACATCGCCCGTACGCAAGGCATAGACCTGCTGCGCGAACTCGGCGCTGATTACCTTGACCTCTGGATCAGCCGCCTGGTCAGGAAACTGAAAGCCGCCTGACACCACCCCACCTGCGCAGCCGCCTGCCGGATACTTTGCGCGTCCACAGTGAAAAGCGATACACTTGTGGACGCGCTTTTTTTGTTGAGCCTGCGCCAAAACACCGAGGAGGCCGCCCATGACAACGCCAGCCCCTGTTATTCGCAACCGGGACGCCGTTGCACCCACGGCATGTCCCTGCGGCGATGCGTGGCGCGTATTGACACGCGACGATCCCACGCCCGCCGGCATTCATTTCGTGCATATCAAAGAATCCGCCGCCGTCCACTATCACAAAAAGACGACGGAGATATATGTGGTCCTTGAAGGCGAGGGCGCCATTGAGCTGGACGGCGAACAACGCCCGATTCGAACGGGCGACGTGATTCTTATCCCGCCCGGCACACGTCATGCCGCCCGCGGCCAGGTAAAAGTTCTGAATGTGGTAACCCCGCCCTTTGACCCGGAGGATGAGTTCTTTTGAATACCCCCCGTGTTCAATCCCATCCATGGCACGGTCATGATTAACCCGGATATTTCACCAGCTTTCGTCGTGAGCCTGTGAAGATTGCGCCAGAGCAGGTGCTTTGCGCAGGCCGCCGGCTGACAGCGTGTTAGTACACGTCGAAGGCGGCGGGCAAGCAAAGTGCCTGATATGGTGTAAGAT
>SKQZ01000403.1 GCA_007118765.1 Candidatus Hydrogenedentota bacterium | reverse complement strand
CCCACTCGGTGGGCCTTTCCGGCGGACACAATACACCAACGCCATCAACGCTCCTACAAACGCAGTTTCTACCACGGGTGGTAAAAACTTGTTATGACCCTGTGTGATCCGTGATTTTGTTGCGGCAAGCAAAGTGCCTGATATGGTGTAAGATTCGCAGGCACAACCCCGCCACGGCGGGGTGAAATATGCGGGTTAAGGCTCCCATACAAGACATTGATGGAAAACTCATGACGACGAATACGCTTAAAATTGTTGTTGACGAAAATATTCCGTATGGTGAAGATGCCTTTGGTGTGCTTGGCCACGTGATAACCGCGCCGGGACGTGCCATTTCAAGGGAAATGCTGACGGATGCAGATGCGTTGATTGTGCGGAGTATCACGCAGGTAAATGAAGCGCTTTTGCGGGATACGAAAGTACGGTTTGTGGGCACCTGCACCATTGGCGAAGACCATATTGACAAGGCCTACTTGGCGAAGAATGCCATCGGCTTTTCCAGCGCGCCCGGATGCAATGCCAACAGCGTGGGGGAGTATATTGTGGCCGCTTTGTTGCACCTGTCAGACCGGTACGGATTTCGGCTTGAGGAGATGTGTCTGGGCATCGTGGGTGTGGGCAATGTAGGGACCAACGTCCATGCCAAAGCACAGGCATTAGGCATGACTTGTGTGCTGAATGATCCGCCGTTGGCGGACGCCACGGGCGATCCGATGTATCGTCCGCTCCATGAACTGCTGGAATGCGACATTATTACGCTGCATACGCCGTTGACCCGACGCGGCAAGTATCCCTCCTGGCATCTGGTGGATAAGGAAGTGCTGCGCTGGCTAAAGCCTCACGCGATCATACTCAATTCTTCACGGGGCAGCGTGGTGGATAATGTGGCGTTGGAAGAAGCGCTACGCACCGAACATATTCGGGCGGCGGTGTTGGATGTGTGGGAACATGAACCCACGCCCAATCCAAGGCTGTTGGAAGAGACGGTGATTGCCACCCCTCATATTGCGGGCTATTCTTTTGACGGCAAGGTGAATGGCACACGCCAGGTATATGAAGCGTTGTGTCAGTTTCTGGGCCGTACGCCCGAGTGGTCGCCGGATGACTTGTTGCCGCCACCGCCGGTTCCTTCCTTGACAATAAATCCGGATGCCACAGCGCCCCTGAGTGGAGCGGTGTCGGCTGTTTATGACATAATGTCTGATGATGCTGATCTGCGCGGCATCTTGGATGTGCCGCGTGAGCAACATGCCGCGCATTTTGATGGGTTGCGAAAGAATTACCCCGTACGACGCGAATTCTATAACACCGTTGTGCAGTTGACGCGACCCGACGCTATCATGACAGAGACCCTGTCCGGCCTGGGGTTTTCCGTTTGTCAGGGCCCTGAAAATAACGCTTAAGGAAGTGCACCAATTATGGTAGTCAGCGAAATAAGTCCAAGCGGACATTTAACAGACGATGAAATCCACGCGTTTGTGGCGAGTGCTGCCGAAAACATGGATGTGGACAAGAAACGCGTGCTGTTTGTTATTCCCGACCAAACACGCAGCATGCCCATGCCGCAAATGTTTCGCGCATTGTATGATGCGCTGTATGCGCGTGTTGCCAAAATGGATTACCTCATAGCCTTGGGCACGCATCCGCCGATGACAAGCGACATGATTGAGACGCTGCTCGGAATCAGCACGGAGGAGCGGACGGGCAAATACGCCGGGGTGGGCATTTTTAATCACGAATGGCAGAATCCGGATGCGCTCACCTGTATCGGTGAGATTACGGCGGACGAACTGGCGACCATTAGCGGCGGTTTGCTGCGGGAAACCGTGCGAGTAACCATAAACAAGCGTGTGCTGGATTATGACCTTGTTTGTATTGTGGGACCCGTGTTCCCCCATGAGGTTGTCGGTTTCAGCGGCGGCAACAAGTACTTTTATCCGGGCGTGTCGGGCGCGGAGATATTGAACATCTTTCACTGGCTCGGCGCTTTGATTACCAACTATGCCATTAACGGTACCAAACACACCCCTGTTCGGGCGGTGGTGGACAAAGCCGCCGCAATGATACCCGTGGACAAACGGTGTTTTGCGCTGACCGTGGTGGGCAAGCAAACAAAGGCGTTGTTTTATGGCACACCGGAAGAAGCATGGAGTGAGGCGGCAGACCTCAGCACAGACACACATATTGTATATAAGGAAAAGTCTTTTAAGAGCATATTGGCCATGGCGGCGCCCATGTATGACGATCTGTGGGTGGCCGGAAAATGTATGTATAAGCTGGAGCCGGTGGTGGCGGATGGCGGCGAGTTGATTATCTATGGCAAGCATGTGCGGGAGGTCAGTTTTACCCACGGGGAACGCATAGCGCAAATTGGCTATCATGTACGCGATTATTTCCTCAAGCAAATGGACATGTTCAAAGATGTGCCGGGCGGCATTCTGGCCCATTCCACCCATGTGCGTGGCATGGGCACGTATGAGAATGGCGTGGAAACACCGCGCGTCAAGGTAACGTTGGCAACAGCCATCCCAGAGGAAGAATGCCGCGCTATCAATCTTGGATACCGTGACCCAGACAGCATCAATCCTGACGACTGGCGTAATCGCGAAGATGAGGGCCTTTTGTTGGTGGAAAATGCCGGGGAAATACTGTACCGATTAACCAGTTATGGCCAGGATCAATAGACGAGTGCCTCTTGTATGATAGGGGAGGCGCGTTAAAGCAAGGAGAAGACAAATGCCGAAGAACGTGATTGTTGCACAATCGGGCGGACCCAGCCCGGTAATTAACAGTTCATTGCGTGGTGTTGTGGAAACGTGCAAGCAGTTTCCAGACACTTTTGGAACGGTATACGCGGGGTGGCATGGTATTGAGGGTGTTTTGAAAGAGGAATTGCTGAACCTTTCGGCGCAGGATGACGAAGAGATTGCGTTGTTGCGGTATACGCCTGCGGCAGGCGCCATTGGTACATGCCGCTATAAAATCAAGAAGAACCAAGACGAAGACTTCCAGCGTGTGATGGATGTGCTTAAAGCCCACAATATCGGCTATTTTTTCTACAACGGCGGCAACGATTCCATGGACACCGCCAACAAGGTGGCACAACTTGCCAATGAGCAGGGACTTGACGTGGTGGCCGTTGGTGTACCGAAAACAATTGACAACGATGTGGGCGACTCCGAATTTAAGTTGATTGACCATACACCCGGCTATGGCAGCGTGGCCCGTTACTGGATGTGCATGGTTCAGAATGCCAACGAAGAAAACGCCGGTTCCTGTCCCGCTGATCCCGTATTGGTGCTGCAGGCGATGGGCCGCCGGATCGGATTTATCCCTGCGGCGGCGCGACTTGCCGATCCGCAACGGCAAACGCCGCTGCAGATATACATGGCGGAATCAAAAGTGTCGCCCGAGGAACTGTGCGATAACGTGAACGACCAGTTGAAGCAGGACGGACGCTGTGTGGTGGTGGTAAGTGAAGGCTTTGATGTGGGCGAACTGGGCGAGGTGAAGGACAGCTTCGGCCATACCAGTTTCGGATCTTCGCAAATGACCGTGGCACAGAAGGTGGTGAACCTGCTGAATACCAATGGGCTGCCCGTGCCGGGCAAGGCCCGTGGCCAGGTGCCCGGCACCGATCAGCGCGCCACCACGGCCTACGCTTCAATAGTGGACCTTGACGAAGCGTACAAAGTGGCGCAACAGGCGGTGTTAATCGCGGAGTCTGGCGAGAACGGCTGGATGTCCACCATCCTGCGTGAACCCGGCCCCATTTACAATGTGCGCTACGACAAAGCGCCCCTTGAAGCGGTGGCCAATTCGGAACGCATGTTCCCCCAGGAATGGATCGCGCCAAACAAGACCGACGTTACGGATGCCTTCGTTGCCTACGCCAAACCGCTTGTGGGCGAAGATTGGCCCAGCGTACCCGTCGTCAACGGACGTCAGCGCCTGACCCGTTTCAAGCCGCTGTTCGCGGACAAAAAGCTGCCTCAGTATACCTTACAAGCGCTGCGCATGAAATAATACGGCGGCAACTATATGTAGCAAAAAAGTGCCGCCCATGAGGTGCATGCTCATGTGGCGGCAAACAATAAAAAACGAATAACAACACCGGTAAATCAAAAGCGTCTTCGCAAAAGGCACAACACTTCAAGGAGAAATGACAGATGGCAGAGATGGATATTGGCCTGATTGGATTGGCCGTAATGGGTGAAAACCTCGTCCTGAACATGGAAAGCAAGGGATTCGGCGTCGCCGTGTTTAATCGGACCGTCGAAAAGGTGGACAAGTTCGTGCAGGGCCGTGGTGCAAACAAGAACATCGTCGGCTGTCACAGCATTAAAGACCTGTGTGCGAATTTGAAACGTCCGAGGAAGGTGATGCTGCTGGTGAAGGCGGGCGCGGCCGTTGACGATTTTATTGAACAACTGCTGCCTCATCTTGAACCGGACGATATTGTTATTGACGGTGGCAACAGCCATTTTCCCGATACCATTCGACGCACGGAATACGTGGAAAGCAAAGGATTCCGGTACATCGGAACGGGCGTATCGGGCGGCGAAGAGGGCGCCTTGCGCGGTCCGTCCATGATGCCCGGCGGCACGCCAAGCGCGTGGCCGGAAGTGAAGGACATTTTCCAAAGCATTTGCGCCAAGACCGACCAAGGCGAACCCTGTTGTGATTGGGTCGGACAGGGCGGCGCAGGCCATTTTGTGAAAATGGTACACAACGGTATTGAATACGGCGACATGCAGATGATCTGTGAGACCTATCAGTTGATGAAGGCGGGGCTGGTCATGTCAAACCCTGAAATGCATGAAGTGTTCGCGGAGTGGAACGAAGGCGAATTGGATTCGTATCTGATTGAGATCACACGCGACATTCTGGGGTACAAAGATGAAGACGGCAATGAAGTGGTGGACCTTATCCTTGACACGGCAGGCCAGAAAGGCACCGGAAAGTGGACGGCCATTGCCGCGCTTGATGAAGGACAGCCGCTGACACTGATTGGCGAGGCCGTGTTTGCCCGCTGTTTGAGCGCCTTGAAAGATGAGCGTGTACGCGCATCAAAAACCCTGAAAGCCAGTGTTAAACCCTTCGACGGCGATAAACAGGCCTTTATCCAAGACCTGCGTCAAGCCTTGTACGCCTCCAAGATTGTTTCCTATGCACAAGGGTATCAACTGATGCAGTCTGCCGCCAACAGCTATGGCTGGGATCTTAATTATGGCGGCATCGCGCTTATGTGGCGGGGCGGCTGCATAATTCGTTCGGTCTTTTTGGGCAAAATAAAGGAGGCCTTCGATCGCAACCCGGAACTTGAAAACCTGTTGCTCGATCCCTTCTTTGCCGAAATTGTCCAGAAGAGTCAGGACGCTTGGCGGCGGGTGATTGTGAAGGCGGTTGAAATGGGCATCCCCACGCCGGCCTTAACATCCGCGCTGAACTTCTTCGACGGGTATCGCAGCGAACGGTTGCCTGCAAACCTGTTGCAGGCGCAGCGCGACTATTTCGGCGCACACACCTATGAGCGCGTTGATAAACCTCGTGGTGAATTCTTTCACACCAATTGGACCGGGCGCGGCGGCGATACCGCAGCATCCACATACGTGGTGTAGGCAGGTTTTGTTTTAAGAGTCAGCGGGCAGGCGCGACGGACACATCGGCGCCTGCCCGCTTCTTTTGTTCCGGGCAGGAGAGTGCCGCGCAAGGTGAATCACTGCGCGATACCGTGCTATACTTGTGTCAAGCGTTACTGCAGGGGGGATATGAAGACAATGCGGCCCTGCATCTGCACCTCCCCAATACACCCTTATGAATAGTGACTGTTGCAACATAAGAGAAGGAAATTACCATGACATTCCCGATTGATGTAAGCCCATACAAGGCCGTTGCCCTTAATCCTTTTGAAGAAGAGATATCCGAAGAGAAGAAACAGCAACTGTTGACAAATATCCAGCTTATGCGCGACGTCATCATATTTTTTACGGCGGTCGCCGGTGCGAAAGGGTTGGGCGGACATACCGGCGGCGCGTACAGCGTTGTGCCGGAAGCCCTGATTGCCGACGCCTTTATGAAGGGGTCCGACCGATTTTACCCGGTGCATTTTGATGAGGCAGGACATCGGGTGGCGCTGCAGTATGCGTTGGCGGCATTCAACGGCGAAATGCCCATGGATAAATTGCTGGAGTACCGCGCTGCGGATAAAGGCCTGTATGGCCATCCGGAAATAGACCGCGCATTGGGGATTAAATTTGCCTCGGGGCGTCTTGGGCATCTGTGGCCTTTTGTGAATGGTGTTGCCAAGGCGCATCCCGACAAGGTCGTGTTTTTGCTGGGTTCCGACGGCTCCCAGATGGAAGGGGATGATGCGGAAGCAGCACGCTTCGCCGTGGCACAACAGTTGAACGTAAAAGTACTGGTAGACGACAATGATGTCACCATCAGCGGTCATCCGTCGGAATATCTGCCGGGATACGACATCGGCAAAACACTTGCCGGACATGGCCTGAAAGTGGATGTGGGCGATGCCGAGCAGTTTGAACAACTCCTTGCGCGCATGACGGCGGCTGTCCGTGAAAGCGGCCCGGTGGCGCTGATCAACAAGCGCAAGATGGCGCCCGCCGTGCCCGGTCTTGAAGGTAGCCATGCCGGGCATGATGTCGTTAAGAAAGATGTGGCCATTGAATACCTGAAACTGCGTGGCCATGACGCAGCGGTTGCCTATCTCGAAGAGGTGGGGAAAAGCGGCGGCAGCAACACCTATCGTGGCTGCACCACGGAAACCGCCAGCAACCGCAGTGAATTCGGCAAGATTGTCAATGGCATTCTGGATGCCATGCCCGAAGAAGAGCGGGTGGACAAAGTCTTGGTGGTGGACTCTGATCTTGAGGGTTCCACCGGCTTGAAAGGCATTCGCGCTGAGCATCCGGAGGTGTGTGTAAATGGCGGCGTGCAGGAGCGGGGCAATTTTTCGGCGGCGGCCGGATTCGGCTTTAACGCCAAACGCCAGGGTATTTTCAGCACCTTCTCCGCATTTCTGGAGATGATTGTTTCGGAAATCACCATGGCGCGGTTGAACGAAGCAAATGCGTTGTGTCATTTCTCTCATGCCGGCGTGGACGATATGGCAGACAACACCTGTCACTACGGCATCAATGTTATGTTGGCCGACTGCGGCATCGCCGAAATCGATAACGGCGGGCTCTATTTCCCTGCGGACGCGCTACAGCTGAAGAGCATGGTGGAAACAATATGGGATGACCCCGGCATCCGCTTCGTGTTTACCCTGCGCAGCGTAACACCCTTTATCTGCAAAGAAGACGGTACGCGCCTGTACGATAAGGACTACCGGTTTGTGCCGGGCAAGGATGAAGTCGTGCGGGAGGGGAGTGCCGGCTATGTGGTCTCCTACGGCGATATGCTGTGTCGCAGTCTTGACGCTGTCGAACGGGCGCGGGAAGCCGGTCTGGATGTCGGCTTGATAAACAAACCCACCTTAAACAAAGTGGACGAAGATATGATGCGCACACTTGGCGAGGCGCCCTTTGTCTTGGTCGTGGAAAGCCAGAACATCAAGACCGGGCTCGGCAGCCGGTTCGGTACATGGTTGCTTGAACGCGGCTTTGCCCCCCGATATGCGGCGCTTGGCGTCTCCAGAGTGGGACGGGGCGGCCTCGGCGAACACATGTTCAATCAGGGTATTGACCCGGACAGCATACTTGCCAAGGTGCAGGCGCTCGCCGGAAAATAACACGTCGGAACCGCTGCGGACTTTACAGATGCTTTCACGATGCCGCATTCGTTATTACTGCGGATGCGGCACATACAAAGTCCGATTGCGGTCAAGTGTGGAGAAGAAGCCAAGATGTGCGATGGCTACAAAGAAAAGTGGGGCGGGGGGTATATAAAGATGGTGCCCGAGGCGAGACTTGAACTCGCACCCCATTTCTGGGACTAGATCCTTAGTCTAGCGTGTCTGCCAATTCCACCACCCGGGCACGTCCCAAGCGTGTGTATACAGTACCAAAAACGGCCGGGCAAGATCAACCGAGAATGATTCAAGACCCTGTTGATGGCTGGTTGTAGCGGGCGTTTTGAGGCGTGACTCTATGTGTGTCAAAGCATAAGAATCGCCTGCAATAAATAGTGTTTCGGTTATTACAAGTTTGATACGTCACGACGCAATTGTGTATACTATCAGTACAGTCGGGGT
Source organism: Candidatus Hydrogenedentota bacterium (assembly GCA_007118765.1). Classification (GTDB taxonomy): domain Bacteria; phylum Hydrogenedentota; class Hydrogenedentia; order Hydrogenedentales; family CAITNO01; genus SLFT01. The sequence goes on along the minus strand of SKQZ01000403.1, from coordinate 8,601 downwards.
GTAGCGCAGCCCGGTTAGCGCGCTTCGTTCGGGACGAAGAGGCCGGAGGTTCAAATCCTCTCACCCCGACCATTCCTTTCTTCAAATCACGCATCGCCGTGATGTCCCACAGGCATTTCTCTTTGGCGAATTGGCGCGCCTGTGGCGTCTACCGATCTTCCAACAGCGAGTCGGCGTCGTAGCAGGACACCACATGCTCTTTGGGCATGGCACTGGCTGCAATGATGTCCTCTGTAAGGAAAAACTGTGCTCCGGCGACCAATGGCTGGTCTTGTCCTTGTATTTCGCGAAGCGCCATGTTGCGCAGCAGACCCCGCCCCCGTAGTTTGTAAAGGGCCTCAAGGGCAGTCCAGCAGCGACAAAAAAACACCGACCGTTCGTGCGAATCATGGGCCAGGTCGGCAAGGGCGCGTGTCCAGTGGGGGGGGAACAACCTTGCCGCGACGTTCGGATACTGTGCAACATCACGGAGTTGTTGAATATCAATGCCAACAGGTTCGCGGGCAAGGGCCACCGCGACAACACCGCCGCTGTGGCTTACGCTGGCATACAGGCGCTGTGTCGGTCGTAATGCGCGGGGTTGCAATACAATCTCGTCCACTTCATCAGTCGGCTCTTCGTCATGTCGGCTCATAAGGTCGGCAGCATAGGCATCTGACAACTCATGAAGCAGGATACGCACCCCCAAATAGGCCTCGTAACGTTCCCGGCACTGAATGCGTCCGGCCCGTTCCCTTTCAACGACGGAGAGCCGCGCAAGCGTTGCAGGAACGGCAAGTACTGCCGTATCGGTGGCCAAGCGCCAGACATGCACAGCGCCATCATGAAGGTGTGGATGTGCGGGTGGTTGCAACCACGTCACCTCCTGCCATTGCCATGAGTTGCGGCCAAGCATAAGGGAATCTGGTTGCACACTCATCGTCTTATTCGCAATCCTGCTGCTGTCATTGATACTGACAATAACACATAAAAAAGCGGCACCCTTCAGCGTAATAGACATACCGAAGAGTGCCGCGTGTTATCGAAAACACAGTGACCCTGTTGTCTCACCAAATAGGAGACATGCCTTTAGCAGCGGCATAGTATGCCGCATGGAGATATTTCGCCGCTGTGCTTATAATTCGAGCGACGCCGGCGGCTTGCCATACGGCACCGGTTCCGTCTGAAATACCTTGTCCACAATACCCCGGATTTCATCAGGTGAAAAGCCGGCCGTAACGCCTTCGGACACTGCTTCATACAGATGCTGCACAATGGTCTTGCGGCAAAACTGTTTGCACTGTTCTTCAACGCCTTCGTTGATAAACACGCCGAGGCCGCGGCGTGTGGTAAGAAGTCCCATTACCACCAGATCGCGATAGGCTTTGGACACGGTGTTCATGTTGATGTCCAGTTTCTCAGCGAGTTCGCGCGCAGGGGGGAGCCGGTCTTTCCCTTTCAGTTTGCCAGAGGCAATACCGAAATGAATCAGATTTTCCAACTGCACATACACAGATACGTTACTGTTGGGATTGATTGTCGACAGAAGCTCCAACGCTCCGTTATCCGACACGTACTTCATTCTGGGCATAACGCCGTCCTTTCGGTTATTCTTTCTGTTACGCACGCAAAACGCGCGATTACATCCCCAATGATGTCTGCGCACATCTTGCCATCTCTTCCCGTTTATGATACCAGTATACCAAAAACAGAATTCCAATACAACTATATGTCACTTACTGCAACGAAATAACATACTCACACTCTGTTCAGTATAGCAATAAATACAGCTTGCACACAACGCATTTGTGAAATAATATCTATTTTAAGGATTGCAATCGGGTTTTTGGTGTTTTACGCGTACATACGCTTATTCAGATATTGGCGCGGCTGACGGTTCTTCATCGGGGCGAGGCAACATCGGCGCAAGAAACTCTTCCCATCCTTGCAAATAGACCCGCATGGATAAAACAAAGCCTTCGTTATGATCGCCTTCAATCTCCAGAAATTGCTTGGGTGGATTCGCCGTTTCATAAATGCGTCTGCCGTGTGCATAGGGGATGATGCTGTCGTCCTTGCTATGGATGACAAGCAACGGCGCTTTAATGGCTGGAATCTTCTCAAGCGTGGGCAGTCGGTGTCGTACGCCCAAGGCAAGAATATGTCCCACCACGGGCAAGCCTCGAACCACATCGGGAACGGAAGTAAAGGTACTTTCCAGGACCACCGCTGCCGGTGTTGTTTTTGAAGCCAGATGCGCTGCTGCCGCGCCGCCGAGGGAGCGACCAAATATAACAATGCTTTCCGGCGCGATATCGCGCACTTCCGTTAAGTATTGCCACATGGCTTCCACATCCGCATAAATGCGCTGCTCTGAAGGGCGCCCTTCACTGAGGCCGTATCCACCGTAATCATAGGCCAATACGGAGAATCCCAACCGACGCAGCAGATGAATGGACTCCAGGCGATCAGCGATATTCCCGGCATTGCCGTGGCTGAACAGTGCAATGCCCCGTGCGTTTTCGAGCGGCACAAACCATCCATGCGTCTTGTCACCATTCACCGTGACATAGATATCCTCGTACTCCCACGAAAACGGCGGGTCAGCCGGAGTCCGGTAGATGTCCCGAGTTCGCGGGAAAATCAAACTGTCTTGGAAGAAATAGAGGCGCACCAGCAACACGGCCAGAACACCTGTTAATATAATCAAAAGCCACATAGACGCCATCTTTCTCATGAAGAAGTCTGCCTTATCACAGTGTCATGAACTACAACCTGATGCCATTGCGTTGTATTTTTTGGACTTGCATTTGAACAGCGTTTAGCCCGCATAGCCACGAAAAGCGCCCATAGCATCACCTCGTGCCGACGGTATCCATTCCGTGCCGGCAAGTGCAGCAAACTATTCAAAACGCTTTACTTTCACATACCGACGCTGTTCTCCTGACTTCAAAATGGCTTCGCACAGCGCCACTGCCTCCCGTCCCAGTTCACCGGGGGTCCGGCTCGGTGCTTTTCCATGAACAGCATCCACAAATGCCTGCTGGCTGGTGGGGGATGATTTGGGCGGTTTGGGATGAGAAATGGACGGCTCTGGCGAACGGCACGTCTGTTTAATAAGTTCGATTTGGCCGTCCGGCGCAAACCCCATGCGTAACGTGCCTTTCTCGCCATAAACTTCCAGCAGGCCACTGTTTGACGCGGCGGTCCAACTCAGTTCAAGTACGCCGGTGGCGCCGTTTTCAAACCGCATCAGCGCGCGTGTATTGTCCGCAACGTCAATCTTCGGCGCGCGGGTATCCGTAATGGCGAATACCTCCGTCACCGGTCCGCCAATCCACTTCATGACATCCGCCATGTGAACCCCGATATCCAATACAATGCCGCCGTCGTAAGCACTTGATACAAACCACTTCGCGCCGGGCGACCAGCCCACGTCCGGCGACGTGCTGTGAAAACGGAGACAGCGAATATGCTGCACCTTGCCAATCTTGCCCGCTGCCACTAATTTCGGCAGCGCAATGAACACCGGCCAATAGTGCAGGGTCTGGTTGATGTGCAGTATCTTGTCCGCCTTGCGCGCCGCCGCAATCATGCGGGTACACTCTGCTGTGGTTGCCGCCATGGGCTTGTCACACAACACATGCAGACCGGCTTTCAGCGCACTCATGGTTTGCGGATAGTGAAAAGAGTTGGGGGTGCAAATGACCACGGCGTCCAGCGACGCGGACAACAGGGCGTCGAGCGTCTTGTAACACGTCGCGTTCAAGTCAAATGCATTGTTAAGCAAGTTCATTTGTTTGGGCGAAACATCGTGAAGCGCATCAATGGATACGCCTTTTACATTCAGTAAATTGGGCACATGATCAGCATGCGCGATTTTGCCGCATCCAATAATACCTACCGAAAGTGTAGTGGCCATAATAGCCCTCCTCATTGTGGCAACCCTGTCGGCGCCGGTTGTCCATACACGTCGCAATCCTTGCAGCGAACGCTATTGGTATTAACCCGCATATTTCACAAGATTTCTGTTGCGCCTTCGAATCTTACACCATATCAGGCGCTTTGCTTGTCCGCCGACTTCGACGTGTACTAACACACTGTCAGCCGGCGGCCTGCGCAAAACACCTGCTCTGGCGCAATCTTCACAGGCTCACGACGAAACCTGACGAAATATCCGGGTTAAATGAACCTGAGCAGATGGTAGTTTTTCTTGCCTGTTCGTATGACCATCATGTTGCCAGAGAGCAGCATGGAGTCGCTGAGTTTCTGATCTTCACTATCCACCCGTTGATTATTGACATAGAGACCGCCATTGCGGGTTAAGCGGCGTGCCTCGCCTTTGCTGGCGAACACACCGGCCTCCACCAGCGCATCCAATAGCAATTTGTCCGCGTGCAATACATCAGCGGCAAACTCGGCCCCCGGCATTTCGTCAAATATCTCGTGCAATGTGCGGGCATCAAGAACAGACAGGTCGCCGCCGAACATGGCCTGAGACGCAGCAAGCGCATTGGCCAGAGCGGTGTCGCCATGCACCAGCCGGGTCACTTCCGCCGCCAATGTGCGCTGGGCATCACGCTTATGCGGCGCTTCGGCATGCTGCGCTTCCAATGTTTCCACCTCATCACGGGACAGGAATGTAAAATAGCGCAAGTAACGGCCGACATCCGCGTCCGACTGATTCAGCCAGAATTGATAGAATTTGTAGGGCGAAGTACGTCCGGCATCAAGCCAGATATTGCCGCCTTCCGACTTCCCGAACTTGGAACCGTCCGACTTGGTGACCAGTGGAAAAGTCAGTCCGTAAGTGGCGGCGCCGCGCAATCGGCGGGCGAGGTCCATACCGGACACGATATTGCCCCATTGGTCCGCGCCACCCACTTGCAGACGACACTCATATTTCTCATTCAAATAAAGAAAGTCGTAGGATTGCAGCAGAATATAGGAAAACTCCGTGTAGGATATGCCATGGTCGCGATCTTCAAGGCGCATGCGTACACTGTCGCGATTTAGCATCATATTGATCGAAAAATGTTTGCCAATGTCGCGAAGGAAATCCAGCAGCCGAATCTCGCAAAGCCAATCGGCATTATTCAGCAGCACCGCCGCATGATCGCCGGAGAAGTCGAGGAACCGCTCCAATTGCCCGCGTATGCCCGCAACATTGCGTTCCACATCTTCACGGGTGAGCATGCTCCGCTCCTGCGTTTTTCCACTTGGATCACCGATAAGACCCGTACCGCCCCCCACCAAGGCCAACGGCTTGTGACCATGCCGCTGAAAATGCGCCAGCCCGAGGATGGGCAGCAAACTGCCGATGTGCAGACTTTCGGCGGTAGGATCAAAACCGCAATACAGGGTCAGGGGTTCAGTGTCAAGAACAGTGCGCAACTCATCGTGCGTCATTTGTTTGATAAAACCGCGCCAGGATAATTCTTCATAAAGAGACATGGTTGTTGCTTTCTATACTGCACATGTTATCCACGGTGTCGATCGTCGTTCGTCATGACTGGCCGTCAATCGATTCTCAGCGCGAAACACGGATAATGGCTACAGTGAAGGATACAATTTGGACGATGTCACGTTGGTTGTTCCATCGTCCCGCCTGTTTGCCATACTCTATCAGACCTTTGCTTTCTTGCGCAATATATCGCGCGTAAACAGGCAGAGCTCCAACAGAATCAGCACCAGGGGAATGCCGTACAGTAGACCACGTCCCCACCAGGTGTATGAAAAGCCGGTGAAATCCTGCCGTCGCGGCCAGGGCCACCACACCGCAAAAGTGCGTCCGTACAAATGATGGTGGGGCACCCAACCATACATACGCCCATCCAAACTGTGGGCGCTGTTGTCGCCCAGCATGAAATAATGGTCTTCCGGCACAACGGCATATTCCGGTTCATCACGAACGCCATACAACATATCCGGCCGCACGTAGGCAAACAAATCGTCAATCGTCCGTAACGCGACGGGGTGTACGTCGGCACACAGCGCTTCTATTTCCGCTACGGACAAGGAAGCGATATCCTTGTCTTGCACCTCGGGATGCAAACGGTTCATCTCGTTGTACAGCGTATGCACTTCCAGGCGATACCGGTCCAGGTTCGGCAACGGTTCGTTTTGGTGAGCAAGAGCAAGGAACTGTCGTTTCCGTTCCGTGACATCCAACGAAAACTCGTCGGTATAGTGCAGAATGTTGTCAAGGGGCGGCGGCGGCGTAACGACTTGGCCGGCTACTTCAATATTGCCGTCCCGAATCTGCACATGCTCCCCGGGCAATCCCACTACACGCTTGATCAGGATGGGATGGGCGGCCTCGGGGTCCACAGCGCGAAAAACAACAATGTCCCACCGTTCCGGCGCGCTCCACTTGCTCAAGCGGTACGTGGTAAACGGGATGCGCGGCCCGTACAACCATTTGTTGACCAAGACACGGTCGCCCCGGAAGAAACGGGGATCGCCCCGCAATGTGGGCTCCATGGAACCGGTCGGAATGGTATATTGATCAATGATGCACCCTTTGACAAACAGGACAGACGTTATGAGGATGACCCAACTAATGAGGTTGCGCTTGGTCCACGGGCCGGTAAAGACCTGCAAAAAACGCTTGAGCCCATCAATGGCGTTCGTTGTCGGTCTCTGTTCAGGGGGTGCATCAGCCATTGTCATCTTCGTTCACACGCAACAGCGCCATGAACGCTTCCTGGGGCACTTCCACCGTGCCCACTTGTTTCATGCGTTTTTTGCCTTCTTTCTCCCGCTCCAGCAATTTTCGTTTGCGCGTGATGTCGCCGCCATAGCACTTTGCCGTGACGTTTTTACGCAGCGGCGGTATGGTCTCCCGCACGATGATCTTACGGTGTATCGCCGCCTGAATCGCCACTTCATACTGCTGGCGGGGAATTAGCTTCCGCAATTTCTGGGCAAGTGCGCGTCCCAGGCGCACCGCATTATCACGGTGCACGATGGTGGACAAGGCATCCACCTGTTCACCATTCAACATCAGGTCAAGCCGCACCAAGTCACCGGGCTGATTGCCGATCAGCTGGTATTCGAGCGAACCATAGCCGCGTGTGCCGCTCTTCAGTTTATCATAGAAGTCCAACACAATTTCGGCGAGCGGCATTTTATAGACAGCCATACAGCGATTACTGTCAATGTAATCCACGCGCACATGGATGCCCCGTTTTCGTTTGCACAACTCAATGACCGTGCTCAAATACTGGGTCGGACACAGAATATCCGCCTCAATATAAGGCTCTTCAATACATTCTATCTCGCCGGGATCCGGCAACTGCGACGCCTTTTCAATCGTGAGCTTGGTTCCGTCGGTCTTGGTCACTTCGTACGCCACGTTCGGCATGGTCGTTACCAGGGTCAATCCAAATTCACGCTCCAGTCGCTCCTGCACAATCTCCATGTGCAGCAACCCCAGGAAACCCAGCCGGAATCCAAGGCCGAGCGCATCCGAGCTATCCCCGTGGAACTCGAAGGAATTATCATTCAAGTGCAGTTTTTCCAGTGCGTCGCGCAGCTCTTCATAATCAGTGGACAGGGCGGGGTATAACCCGGAAAATACAACCGGCTTGATCTCTTTGTATCCCGGCAGGGGCTTGTCGGCGGGCTTGTCAGCATTGGTTACCGTATCACCTATCTGCGTATCCGCCAGTGTCTTGATGTTACAGATAAGATATCCCACCTCACCGGCGCTGAGCGCGTCTCGCGGCATTGCCTGCGGATGGAGCGACCCCACCTCGGCAACCTCGTATTTGGCATCCGTCATCATGAGCGCTATGCGCTCCCCTTTGCGGATGGTTCCCTCCATCACCCGGATATACACAATTACGCCGCGATAGGAATTATAAACCGCATCAAAAATCAGTGCACGCAAAGGCGCCTTAACCTCACCCGTGGGCGGGGGAATACGACGCACCACGGCCTCCAACGTTTCCCGGGCGCCCAAACCCGATTTCGCGCTCACCAACAATGCATCTTCGGCAGGCAGTCCCACCACATCTTCAATCTGTCGTCTGGCACTCGCAATATCGGCTGCAGGCAGGTCAATCTTGTTGATGACCGGAATAATCTCCAAGTCCTGATCAATGGCCTTGTAGGCATTGGCCAAGGTTTGCGCCTCCACGCCTTGCGCCGCATCCACCAGCAACAACGCGCCTTCACAGGCCGCCATCGAGCGTGACACCTCATACGAGAAATCAACGTGTCCGGGCGTGTCAATAAGGTTGAGCATATACATCTCGCCGTCTTCGGCTTCGTATTCCATGCGCACCGCCACCGATTTGATGGTAATGCCACGTTCACGCTCAATATCCATATTGTCCAGCGTCTGCTCCTTGAGATTGCGCTCGTCCACAGTGTGTGTGTACTCAAGCAATCGGTCGGCCAGCGTAGACTTGCCGTGATCAATATGCGCTATGATGCAAAAATTTCGTATTCGTTTCTGGGGTATCTTCATCGGCCTACTACTAAACCTGCTTTTGGGGGGTATCCATGAACCCCCAATCCGTTCAAATGCACTTGCTTCCTGCCACACAATAACGCCCACCATGCCGCATATAGTAACAATGCAACGACTACTTTCACAAACCCTTGTATAGTCTT
>SKQZ01000257.1 GCA_007118765.1 Candidatus Hydrogenedentota bacterium | reverse complement strand
GAGGCTTCCGCCACTGAAGAGGCGCCCGCCACGGTGGATGCACGGTTGGCCGGACGCATTGTGGCGCGTCGTATTCAGGGCAAGAGCACGTTCATGGATATTCGCGACGAAACAGGGCGCGTCCAGCTGTTTCTCGGTCAGAAGCAGGTGGGAGAGGCGGCGTATGAAGCGTCCAAAGACCTGGATATCGGCGACTTCATCGGGGCCCGCGGCGTGGTGAAACGAACACGGCGCGGCGAGATTACGCTGTTTGCCGAGCAGTACGAATTGCTGGCGAAATCGTTGCGTCCGGCGGCGGAAAAGTATCACGGCCTGTCCAATGTTGAAATACGCTATCGCCATCGTTATCTCGACATGGTGGCCAATCCGGAAGTGATGGAGGTGTTCCGCAGACGTATTCAGATGATACAGGTCATGCGGGAGTGGTTGATCGCCCGCGGTTTTCTGGAAGTGGAAACACCCATGCTCCATCCCATACCGGGCGGGGCCACGGCCCGTCCCTTCATCACGCACCACAACACGTATGATCATGATTTCTATCTGCGGGTCGCCCCCGAACTATACCTCAAAAAACTGCTGGTGGGCGGTTTTGAAAAGGTATTCGAGATCAACCGGTGTTTCCGAAACGAAGGCGTGGATACGCGGCACAACCCCGAATTTACAACGATGGAGCTGTACGAAGCGTATCAGGATTACATGGGGTTGATGGATGAGACGGAAGAAATGCTGCACGACGTGACGGTGGCCGTTGTCGGCAGCGAAACTTTTGCCTATCAGGAACAGACCATCAGTGTGGCGCGACCGTGGAAGCGCATGCCCCTCTTTGAAGCCATTCGGGTATATGCCGATATTGATTTGGAATCCACCCGTGATCGCGATGAGGCCGCAAAACGTGCGGAAAGCATCGGCATCGAAATCACCCCGGAAATGGGGTATGGCAAAATTGTGGATGAAGTAATGTCCACCCGTGTGCAACCACATTTGATACAGCCCACGTTCCTTTATGATTATCCCATTGAAATCTCCCCGTTGGCCAAGAAAAAGCGCGGCAATGAGGCGCTTACCGAACGGTTTCAGCCCTTTATGGCATGTCTTGAAGTGGGGAACGCCTTTTCAGAGCTGAATGATCCCCTCGACCAGCGGGAACGCTTTGAAGCGCAGGCCGCTCTGCGCGCTGCGGGCGATGATGAGGCGCAATTTATGGACGAGGACTTTATTATGGCGCTGGAGGTGGGCATGCCGCCCGCGGCAGGTCTTGGCATTGGCCTGGACCGTCTCGCCATGTTGCTCACTGATTCGCCTTCCATCAGAGATGTTATTCTCTTTCCCCAATTGCGCCCGGAGTAGTCGGCGGCAGGCAGGCATATCTTGTCAGGCGCCGCAAACCTGACAACCGACCGGTGAACCCAAAGGAGAACAGAAACATGAAACTCGGTGTGGTGACGTATAACATTGCCAGTGAGATGACCTGTGACGAACTCATTTCCTTCTGTAAAAAGACGGGGTTTGTCGGTGTAGAACTGCGCACCACCCATGCGCATGGCGTGGAAGTGACCCTCTCCGCCGCAGAACGCGCGGCCGTTAGAAAGAAGTTTGAGGATGCCGGTGTTGCCATTGCCGGGTTGGGCTCCACATTTGAGTTTCATTCCCATGACCCCGGCGAAGTGGAGAAACACGTCGCCGGTGCGATTGAATACGCCAAACTCGCGGCGGACGTGGGGGCGCCCGGCATTAAGGTGCGTCCCAACAGCGTGCCCCGCGGGGAAGACCCGGAAATCACCTATGAGCGCATTGGGAACGCGTGGGGGCGGGTTGCCGCCGCTGCGGCGGAATTGGGAGTCGAAGTATGGATGGAGGTGCACGGACATGAAGCCACACGTCACCTGCCGGGCGTCCGCAAGATGCTCGACCACGCAAACCATCCCAACGCACTGGTATGCTGGAACTCAAATCCGGGCGAAGAAGATGAAAACGGCAGCATTCGCCCAAATTTTGAGTTGGTCAAGCATGCCATCGGAGAAGTGCACATTACGGACATCGGCGTATATCAATACCCCTGGCAGGAGTTATTCACCCTCTTGCGCGAAATCAACTACACCGGATATTGCCTCGCCGAAATACAATACAACCCTGAGCCGGAACGGTTCATGCGGTATTACAAAACCCTGTTCGATCTGTATACCGGAACCTATCGCTATCCCAATCCTGATGTTTACACGGATGCGTGAACACGATGACCGGCGGCGCATGTAGGAGGCGGGCCGGTGAAGAAGGAACAAACTGTGGCGAATACGGTATTGTTTTATTGCGAAGAGGCGTTGCGACACGATACGGGGCAGTATCACCCGGAATCACCGCTGCGCATGAAGGCGCTGTGGCTGGCCTTTGAAGAGCACGGCCTGGAGGCGCCGCTGGTGCGTCCGGAGCCCGCAACGGAAGCAGACTTGCTGCGCGTACACACCCAGGCGCACATAGATACCATTCGCACCTGTTGTCTGGACGGTGTGCGCTATCCCGATCCCGATACGTCCATGGGGGCGGACTCATGGAATGCGGCCCTGTTGTCGGCGGGCGCGGGCATCACCGCAAGCCGCAAGGTCATGGCCGGCGAATTCGACAACGCTTTTGTAATGATGCGGCCCCCGGGACATCATGCGGAAGCAGATCACGCCATGGGATTTTGTCTCTTTAACAACATCGCCATTGCGGCGCGGTGGCTGCGGGAGGCGGGGGGCGTCAGCCGTCTGGCCATACTTGACTTTGATGTGCATCACGGAAACGGCACCCAGAACGCCTTCTATGACGATGATACCGTGCTTTACGTCAGCCTGCATGAATACCCACATTTCCCGGGCACGGGCTTCCCCTACGAACGCGGAAAGAATGACACGAACATAAACATCCCGTTCGCGCCGGGCAGTGCGCCGGAAGCATGGTTGGACGCCATGCAGGACACCGCCGTACCGGCCGTGGAAGCCTTTCAGCCGGAGGTGCTGTTGCTCTCCGTCGGGTTTGACGGGCATCCCCGTGACCCGCTCGGACACCAACAGCTCATGCCGGAACATTACGCAACCATGACGCGCATGGTCAAGCATATCGCAGCGGGTCGCATCGTATCATTCCTCGAAGGCGGCTACCACCCCACCGCCCTGGGCGAGTGCGCCGTCAGTCATGTGCGTGCTCTGATGGAATGACACAAGAAACGCGGAGGGCCGGTTTCCCGACGCTCCGCGGGGTGTCATGTATTTGCGGCACAGGCGCTATTCGTCAAGGGCGGCGCGCCGCTCCATCATTTCGCGCCATGACGTGAGAATGATGCCCTCTTCCTCAATGAACGCTTTCAAGCGCGGATCAAGCATGGCGTTCAAGTCGCCTTGGCGCGTGATGCCGGAGCCCGATATCTCATCAAAGTTGGGCGTTTGCACCGTGGCGTGAATGATTATCTGCGCCAAGCCCGGTTTCATGTCCCGAAGCAAATCTATAAACAAGTCCGTCTTGTCCAATGTGCGCCAGCCATAGGCCACCGTATGCAGATCGTCAAGCACGGGAAGTCCGGATGCCCACACCATTTCGGCGAGCAGTCGAATATTGTCAATATTCGCTTCAATTTCTTCGTTTTCCTGCCGCAACCAGGTCATGTGTCCGCCAATCATCAGCAGGGGGATTTGCTCTTCCATGCCAACGGCAACATAGCGCTGGATAAAGTCTTCCGAGCCGAAAACAGTGCCCATGTGCGTGTCAAGATGCGAGATGGGCATGCCCATGCGTCGCGCCAAATCAATCTGGGCGCGCATTTCTGTTTCCACTTCATCCGGCGTGGCATTGGCCACCACGTCCCGCACGCTGCCCCACATATAACCGTCCGGGTCAAGCAGTCCGGGCACCTGTTCCGGCCCCGCCACAGGACGCCACCGGTACTTGTCCCACTCCGAAGTCAAGGTAAGATGCAGCCCCGAGCAAACTTCCGGGTGCTCCTGCAGATAGGCGTTGATTTCCGGCACCCATGAACACGGCATCATCACGCTCCACGACGTAATAAGGCCCTCTTCAAAACCCTTGATGCTGGCCACATTGGCCTCACGGCACATGCCCGCATCGTCGTTGTGGAAAATGACGACACGCGCATCAGCGGGCCAGCCCAATCGTTCCGCATAACTGGCCGGGCTGTCCTCGGCGGCTGCGGGCAGAGAGACAAAAAGAGCGCAAACCAAAACCAATGCGCTTCCAAGCGCAACAAATCGTTCAAACATCGAAACGGTACTCCTGTAAGGGTTGGGGGAACACGATACGCCCTACACCGGTGCGTATCCATTGCAGTATATCTTATACGAATGACAAGCGCCTTGCCAAACGTAATTTCTTGACTACATCCACAATGAAACGGTTTCACCACCATGTCACAGCTATTGACTTTTGGCGGGGGGTATGCTAGCGTAGTGGTATGGTCACAATAAGATTCCGCAGCCATCATATCCAACCGGGCGTTACACGCAACCCGGACACGGCCGGCAACATCAAAAACCGGCTGCATCCATCCCGAAGAAGGAATCGCGATCATGTATCAATTCTACAAAGAACAAGGCGAGCCTCCACCACCTGCGGCGGCGATTCATCTAATGAAACTCGCATCACAGCAACACAATCGTCTTTGCGAGGAGGGCGACAGCCCGACGCGGCAATCTGGGACATGAGATTGCGTCACGTTGTTCGCAATGACGATGAAGCCAGATCGCGTCGCTGCGCTCGCGATGACGATACCTTTGTGTTGTTGGCGGTACACACGTCAACAAGAGGGTCATTAGCAGGGAGAAGAAGAAGGCCGGACACATTTTTTGTGCGTAAAGGATACGATGGCACATGGGAACAGTGCCCGGATTATGATAGTGTTCCGTAACAACTTTGGCTAAGAATACACTCGGGAGCGACTATGAAAACGTTTCTTTGTATTTGTGTGGCGCTGCTGCTATTGCCGCTTATTGCGGGCGCGTACTTTTTTTTCTGGTATGAACCTGAGCTGCTAGATCGCCGTACCAACTTTTCGGGAAGCGCGAACAACCCATACCAGTTTTCTTCTGCACTTATTATTGAGTTCGATACGCCAATAAATTTTGAATGGCAGGATTTATTTCAGG
>SKQZ01000268.1 GCA_007118765.1 Candidatus Hydrogenedentota bacterium | reverse complement strand
TTGCGCAGGCCGCCGGCTGACAGCGTGTTAGTACACGTCGAAGTCGGCGGGCAAGCAAAGTGCCTGATATGGTGTAAGATTCGCAGGCGCAACAGAAATCTTGTGAAATATGCGGGTTAGGCTTTGTTTCTTTATTTGTAAGAGTTAGCATGCTTTTTATTCACCGTTGGTTTACAAAACGCAAACCATCCCCCAAGTCGCCCCTCCTCCTTTTCGACTATGACGGTGTCATTGCAGATTCGTTTGAAGTCTACTTTGCGGAATTTACCCGGGCGTGTTCGGAATTGGGATTTGAGCATATCAACTCACGGGAAGATTTTTTGCGCCTTTTTGACGGCAATCTGGTTGCGCAGCTTGTGAAGACGGGATTTCCGCTGCGCAAACTACGGTCGCTTGCAGAAACGTTTGCGCCGCAAATCGAAGCCGCCAATGCGCGCGTAAAACCCTTTCCCGGGATGGTGGAGACATTACGTCAGTTAAGTGCTTCCCATCCGACGCTGATTATTACCGCCAACGCGTCGGATACGGTGCGGCGCTTTTTGGATGCCCATGGCTTGAGCGGGGTACGCGGCGTACTTGGCTCGGACTCTGAAACAAGCAAGGTCAAAAAGATACGCACGGCGCGACGTATGTTTCGCGGGCACCACGCCCATTACATGGGAGACACCAAAGGGGATATGATCGAAGCGCGTCGTGCCGGTGCGGTTCCCGTGGGGGTGGGGTGGGGCTGGCATGATATTGAACGGCTTCGGACCGGGCGTCCGACGCACATTGTCGAGTCGCAACAGGCCCTGTTGGCTTTGTTTCAAAACGCTTCCCCACGGCACAATGCTGCGACGCCCGGCAGGGAAGCATAATCCTGCCTATAATCGGCATGGCACAGACCTTGATGCAACAGGCCATTTTTTTCGATTTGATCTCGGCCATTCCAGTTTGTATAATTACCCGTAGGTATACAAAGTTTTCAGGTGCTTTACCGGCGGACTTGAGGAAGTGTCCGCCCCCGGAAATGCCGGGGAGCATGCCTGTGTTTTCGCACATTCATATCGGATAACGGATAGTACTGGATAAACGTTATGGCAGATCATGTGATTGAAAGAGGGCTCAATATACCCATTTCCGGGGAGCCCAAACCAGAGGTGTCCGATGCGGCAGTCCGGCAGGTGGCCATCATGGCACTGGACTATGTGGGCATGAAGCCGCGCATGATGGTGCAGCCGGGACATCCAGTCAAGAGAGGCACACCGCTCTTCGAGGACAGAAAAAGGCCGGGCGTCTTATTTACGGCGCCGGGTGCGGGCACAGTGCTCGCCGTAAATCGCGGCGCGAAACGGGCCCTGCAATCGGTGGTGATCGAGCTGACGGAAAGCGAGGCGGCCGGTGCGCCGTCAGAGGAAGAGCATCATCAGTTCGAGGCGTATCAAAACAAAGCGCCTGCGGAATACAATCGCGATGAGGTGGTGGCGGTGATGGTGGAGTCGGGCATGTGGCCCGCCTTGCGTACACGACCCTTCAGCAAAACACCGCCCATTGACAGTGTTCCTCAGGCGATATGCATTACCGCTGCTGATAGCAATCCCTTGGCGCCGCCCATGGACATGGTGTTCGATGGACGCCAGGAAGCGCTGGATGCGGGGGTGCACTGGATAGCGAAGCTGACCGATGGCCCCGTGTACTTCTGCAAGAAAAAGGGGGACGCCTTGGCGCCTGCCGGATCGCCGTCGAATGTTCAAGTTGAAACATTTTCCGGGCCCCATCCGAGCGGGACGGCAGGCGTGCACATCGGCCTGTTGACTCAGGTAACCCGCTCAAAACCGGTGTGGTACATCGGATTACAAGATTTGCTGAGTTTGGGTGTGTTGGCGCTGACAGGTCGTTTGGATGTGACCCGCATCGTAAGTTTTGCCGGGCCTGCGGTAAAGAACCCGCGTTTAATCCGTACCCGTTTGGGCGCTTGTATTGATGCTGTGGCAGCCGATGGACTTGACGCGGATGATGCACGCGTTATTTCCGGTTCTGTTTTGAACGGACGCGCGGCCATGGGCGAGGCGCTGGGTTATCTGGGGCGGTTTCACAACGGCATCACGGTCTTGGCGGAAGGTCGTGAACGGGAGTTCATGGGATGGTTGGCGCCGGGCGGCAACAAGTTCTCGCTAAGCCGTCTCTTTTTGTCGGCCCTCTCCGGCGGCAAAAAATTCAATTTCACCACAACAACCAACGGCAGTCCACGTGCCATTGTGCCCATTGGCCTGTACGAGCAAGTGATGCCGTTGGATATTTTGCCCACATTTCTGTTGCGGGCGCTGGCGGCGGACGACATGGAACAGGCGGAGAAGCTGGGTTGCCTCGAATTAGACGAGGAAGACTTGGCGCTTTGCAGTTTTGTGGATCCGGGCAAGACGGACTTTGGCCCGTTGCTGCGCAGGAATCTTGAACTGATAGAAAAAGAAGGGTAAAACGCGCCCATGAAATTCCTACGCGACTTATTTGACAAGCAAGCGC
The DNA here is from genome assembly GCA_007118765.1 of Candidatus Hydrogenedentota bacterium. GTDB lineage: Bacteria > Hydrogenedentota > Hydrogenedentia > Hydrogenedentales > CAITNO01 > SLFT01. The sequence goes on along the minus strand of SKQZ01000268.1, from coordinate 2,630 downwards.
CGCTTTTCGAAAAAGGCGGCAAACTGGAAGTGCTTTATCCCTTATACGAGGCGATAGATACATTTCATTTCACGCCGGGCAAGGTGACCGCCACGGCGCCGCATGTGCGGGATGCGCTTGATCTCAAGCGGTTGATGATGACCGTGGTGATTGCGCTGTTTCCCGCCATTCTAATAGGCCTGTGGAATGTGGGCTATCAAATAAATGCGGCGCTGGCGCCGGATGTCGTGCCCGAAGGCTGGCGCGCCGCCATTATCAGCGCGGTGGGACTTGGCTTCAGTCCCGGCAACCCGCTGGCCTGTTTTGTGCACGGCGCGCTCTATTTTGTGCCCATACTGATAGTGACCTTCATGGTGGGCGGCGGCATTGAAGTCATTTTCGCCATGATAAACCGGCACGATGTGAACGAAGGCTTTTTTGTCACCGGGTTCCTGATCCCCCTGATTCTCCCGCCGACCATCCCATTGTGGCAGGTGGCGTTGGCCACGGCTTTCGGTGTGATAATTGGCAAAGAGGCTTTTGGCGGCACGGGGATGAATATCTTTAACCCCGCGTTGGTGGCGCGTGCGTTCCTCTATTTTGCGTATCCCGCCCAAAATTCAGGTGAGGACGTATGGACCCCCATTGCGGCGGAACAGGCCGTGGACGGGTTTAGCGGGGCCACGTTGTTGGCGCGGGTGGCCGAAGCGCCGCCCGTGGAAGCGGGCAACGCCTATCAGACCGCCATTAGCAGCATGGAAATAAACGAGAAGGCGGTTACATGGTTTGACGCGTTTATGGGTGTAATACCGGGTTCCATCGGTGAAACCTCCACATTGGCATGTTTGCTGGGTGCGGCGATACTGTTGATCACCGGGGTGGCATCGTGGCGGATCATGGCGGCCATGCTTGGCGGCGGATTGGCCATGACACTGCTGCTGAATCTGGTGGGGTCGGACACCAACGAGATGATGAATCTGCCTTTCCATTGGCATTTTGTTGTTGGCGGGTTTGCCTTCGGCATGGTTTTCATGGCCACAGAGCCGGTCACCGCCGCCTACACGCAGCAGGGCAAATATATTTACGGTGCGGGCATTGGCATATTGGCCGTGCTCGTTCGCGTGGTAAACCCCGCATTCCCCGAAGGGGTAATGCTGGCCATATTGTTTATGAACCTCATGGCCCCGTTGATTGACCATGCGATTGTTTCCAAACACATCAGCAGGAGGGTCGCGCGCAGTGCAGTATAGTATGAAATATATTTTCGGTTTCGCGGCAGCCGTGTGCTTCGTATGCTCGATATTGATTTCGGCGGCGAACGTGGGGTTGCGCGAACGGCAACGTGCCAATGAACTACTGGACCGACAGCAAAGTGTGCTACAGGCGGCATGGCTGGTGGAACCGGGCGAGCGGGTGGGCCGTGAACGGGTGCAGGAACTGTTTGATAATGTAACGCCCCGTGTCCTTGACCTGACCAGCAATGCGCTGCTTGATGATGAAGCGGCGGCAGCGTTTGACCCGGATCGTGCTCCGGAAAAGCCGGCGCCGGAAAACCGGGCCGGCATCCGGTTTATGCCTGAACAGGTCGAAATCTATGAAGTTATTGAGGACGGCGAAATTGTCATGCTGGTGCTGCCTATTGTGGGCCAGGGACTGTGGGGCGCCATGCGCGGCTACCTCGCGCTGGACGTGGACACAAGAACCATTCGCGGCCTCACCTATTATGAGCAGGCGGAGACGCCGGGATTGGGCGGTGAAGTGGACAATCCACGCTGGAAACGGTTATGGCCGGGCCGGTTGGCTTATGACGATGACTGGAATGTTGCCATTGAGGTTATCAAAGGCCCTGCAGGACCGCCCGAAGAGAATCCGCATGAGGTGGACGGGCTGAGTGGCGCCACTCTTACCAGTCGTGGCGTTACGGAAATGTTGCGATTCTGGCTTGGCGAAAACGGTTACGAGCCTTTCTTGAAGTCGTTCAGAGAAAGCGGGAGGGCATAGTGCCATGAAAATAACACGACAAGAAAAAGAAGCACTCATGGATCCGTTGTTTGACAACAACCCCATTGCGCTTCAGGTGCTTGGCATTTGCTCGGCTTTGGCCGTGACTACCAATATGGCCACGGCACTGGTGATGAGCATGGCGGTGGTGTTTGTGACGGCAGGCAGCTCGACAGTGGTGAGTTTTCTGCGCAACAATATCCCGCCCAATATCCGCATCATCGTCCAACTGTCCATCATTGCGTCGTTTGTGATTCTCACCGACCAGATATTGAAAGCCTATTTGTTCGATATCAGCAAACAGTTGTCCGTGTTTGTGGGCCTGATTATCACCAACTGCATTGTCATGGGTCGGGCTGAAGCCTACGCCATGCAAAACGGGCCGTGGCTGAGTTTTCTCGACGGTGTGGGCAATGCCTTTGGCTATGCGATTATTCTGTTGGCGGTGGGTTTTTTCCGCGAGTTGTTTGGCGCCGGTTCCCTTTTCGGATTCACCATTTTGCGGCCTGTCACCGAAGGCGGCTGGTATGAGCCGAACGGACTGATGTTGCTTGCGCCCAGCGCCTTTTTCCTGATTGGCATTTTTATTTGGATACTGCGCGTATGGAAGCCCGAGCAGGTGGAGAATTCTTGATATGTTGGAACATTAT
>SKQZ01000185.1 GCA_007118765.1 Candidatus Hydrogenedentota bacterium | reverse complement strand
GTTTTGCGCAGGCCGCCGGCTGACAGCGTGTTAGTACACGTCGAAGTCGGCGGGCAAGCAAAGTGCCTGATATGGTGTAAGATTCGCAGGCGCAACAGAAATCTTGTGAAATATGCGGGCTTGCGCACGTACATCGGTAGTGACAACGGCCTGTGCCGGTCGCAACTCCCTTGGCGGCACGCTTTTAGAAGGAGACCTGCGTAGTGAATACCGAACTTATTGTTGTTTTGGATATGGACACGAAGAAGGAAGCCCTTTCGGCTGTTGCCGCGTGTGATGTCTGCTCATGGTTTAAGATTGGCGCACAGTTGTTTACCCGTCTTGGCCCAAGCATCGTACATGACGTCCGCAAGAAGGGGAAGCAGGTTTTTCTGGACCTGAAATACCATGACATTCCAAACACTGTGGCCCATGCCGCCAAGGCCGCGGCAGATTTGGGCGCGGGCCTGATTACGCTTCACGCTTCCGGCGGACATGCAATGATTGAGGCGGCGCGGGTGGCCGTGGAAGGCAGTGAAACACGTATCCTCGCGGTAACGATATTGACCAGTTTGAACGAGGCGGCGTTGCAACACGAATTGGGGTTGTCCGAAACGCCGGCAGAGGCGGTGCGTCGGCTGGCGCAATTGGCAGTGGACAGCGGCGCCCACGGTATTGTATGTTCGCCCCGCGAACTGGATGTGTTGCGCACCACCCTTGGCGACGAGCCTTTAATTGTAACGCCCGGCGTGCGGCCTGATTGGGCCACGCAGGATGATCAGAAGCGCGTGATGACCCCGCGGGAAGCCGCGCAAAGCGGCGCCTCCATGATCGTGGTGGGGCGTCCCATTCTAAAGCATCCTGACCCCGGCCATGCCGCAGCCATGATCCTTGAGGAGATACAACCATGAATTCGGACGACGTGATTCAGCTGTTTCGTGACACCGGCGCGCTGCTGGAGGGCCATTTTATTTATGCCAGTGGCCGTCATGGCCGCCAGTTTTTGCAAGCGGCACGGGTACTGCAATACCCCCGCCATACCGAGCAATTATGCCGCGCCCTCGGCGAGGGGTTCAGCGATGAAGGCATTGAATTGGTGGTCGGCCCGGCCACCGGCGGTATTCTGCTGGCCTATGAAACGGCACGGCATCTGCAATGCCGCGCGGCCTTTACCGAAAAAGACGGCGGCGGCGGCATGGCGATGAAACGCGGATTCGCACTGATGCCCGGCGAACGTGTTCTGGTTGTGGAAGATGTAACCACCACCGGGGGGTCTGTAGTCAAAACCATTAACCATTTGCGCGACCGCGGCGCAACGGTGGTTGGCGTAGCCGTACTGATTGATCGCAGCGGCGGCGCAGTCTCTTTCGATTGTGCATACCACCCGCTGGCGCGCTTGCACATGGAAAGTTGGGCGCCCGACGAGCTGCCTGAAGACTTGCAGGCCACCGCAGCGATGGACCCGGACGATATTGTGCTTTGATACGCACGCAACAGCATCTTGAAAAGGAGTAATCGTTTCCGTATGTATTTCCTGAAAAAATCTTTCCTACTCGCATTGGTGTTGTTTTCCACGCTTTTCGCCAACAGCTTTGCGGATACAGCGTCGCTTCTGGTGCTTCACACCAATGACATTCACGATTACATTAAACCCGGCCCGCAAAATGTGGGCGGGGTCCCCTATCTTGCCGGCTATGTTGTCGCACAACGCGTGGAGCGGGGCGATGTGCTGCTCCTTGACGGCGGCGACATCATGGAAAAGGGCGACATGGTCGCATACGAGACGAAAAGCCGCATTACCTTTGAAGCCATGGGGCGCATGGGCTATACGGCGGCGGCCGTGGGCAATCATGACAAGGTGCATGGCCCGGAACACCTGCGGGAGTGTGCGGCCCTTGCCGACATGGCAATGCTTTCCCTCAATTACCGCGACGAGACGGGCGCCCCCCATTTCCCGGCCTTTGTATCCACCGAGATTAACGACATCAAGATAGGCATTATTGGCATGTCGCGCATTCGCACCAACCTGGAGAAGGAAGGCGAGCATCTGGCCCGCCTTGCCCGGGAACTGGACGAACAGGTGCATCTGCTTATTGTGGTCGCCCATATTGGAACAGGGGAACTAAGACGGTTGTCCCACATGGCGCCCGAAGTGGACTTGTTCATTGGCGGTCACACGCATGAGGTATTGCAAGATCCCGTGGTCGTACCGGAAACAAACGCCCTTATCGTGCAGGCAGGTCAATATGCACAATACATGGGCCATCTGGCACTGGCCGTTGACCGTACACAGAAAAATATCGTCTGGCATGAGGGACAGGTCGTATTGATGTGCCATGACACGATAGAGCCGGACACGGAAATGCTCGCATGGGTACATGAGATAGAACAGGAATACTGTCCGGAAGCGGTGGAACTCGTTGGCGAAGCGGGACGCTTCATTAACAGCGCGGAAATCGGATGTCTCGCGGCGCACGCCTTGAAAACTCATGGTGATGTTGATGTCGGGTTTTGCCATCCCGGTCAAGTTATTCGCAGCGGAATCTATGAAGGCCCGGTAGACGTCAACATGTTGTTTCGGACGGGCGGACAGCGGGGACGAAACCTGTTGCTATTCGACCTCACCGGCAGACAGCTGGAAGCGTATGTTGCAGGGCTGATTCAAGAACGACGCGGCAGAACGGAATGGGCGGGGTTCGGCATGACGCCGGAATACGACGCGGAAACGCGCCGCTGGTCGGCAACAACAACGCTGGAACCGGACACAACCTACCGCGTCATTATGACAGAACGCGAGTATGACCGTCGTTTTCTCCGCGTTGTGGAAGGTCATCCCGATTTTGAGGGCTTCCATAAGACCGCCGCAACCCAAGCCCCCTTCACGTTCACTCAGGCGCTCACGGCATACGTGCGGGATATTTCCGAGCAGGGCGAAACGTTGGATGCGCACATTGAATCACTTCAGGAAAAGCGGGAACAGTAACCCGGTGGGGGTTCGCCCCGGTAAAGGCGGGTTAATCGTTTGACGCCATCTTGGACATTTTGCGCTTTACTTTGGCATGGAACTCCGGCGCGTTGAGTATCATGTCTGTCAATGTCTTGATGCGCTCACCGGTTTCGGTGTTGATGAGATGCTCCATCTTACACGCATCCGCCAGCGCCTCATCTTTTTTGAGCCCCAATATGTCCTCAAAAAAACGGCGCAACACATCAAAGTTGTTGGATACCAGTTCGGTGATGCGGCGTCCCTCGTCTGTCAACAGCAGAAAACGGTTCGGATCTTCCGTTACCCACCCGCGTTTTTTCAGCTGTGCCAACGCCATGGAGGCCGCGCCACGGGACACTTCCAGCATTTCCGCCACATCCGTTGTGCGGGCATAGCCCAAGTCACTGCGCAAGGCTTCAATAGCCAACAGGTAATGAGCACGGGAATGGGACAGGTTGGTATAGGTGTATTCACGCCATGCCGCCCCTTCTGCGCTCATGTCTCTATCCTTGAAATCGCGAATCCCGTCGGAAACAACATCCATAATGAAGATGCTCCTCTTTCATGTTATCACCCGGCAGGAACGGACCCTGCCGCTTATGCACGCCCAACGCAAACACCCACGCGCCCTGTAACACATCCGGCGGCGCCTGCGTATCGCACTGCCACTGGGTTGCGCACCTTGTCGGCTGCTGAAAAAGTCGTGTTTATATAAATGCCACACCGCACTATATTCGTCAGTGACGGCGGTTTTCGGTTTCTTGCCACCGCTCCGGGAGCATGCAACGGCCGCTTTAGCATTATATACCGATGGTAACCATACTTATCAAGCGCGCGCCACAAACACTTTCGCCGGTCACAGTATGCAATTGAGGCCAAGTACGGGATCGGCCAGTCAGCCTATCCCAGCTTCCACGGCGCCCGGTATTCATAATGGAGCAAATCATTTGCCGCGTCGTTGTTGGTAATACGTTCGGCATCAGCGTCCCACTCCAGATAGGCCCGCGTATCCAAGGCAATGTTGCCAAGATGCGCAAACACGGTGGAATAATGGCCCTCGGCCACGTCACACAACGGCGTTTCCCGGTCTTTTATGCAATCAAAGAAATCCCGCATAATGGCAACGGTTACGTTGCCTTCGTCAATCACCTCCTCCATTGGTTCCATACGCGGCTCCCGCGGCTGGAATTGACCGCCCCTTTCCGGCACGATTTCAAATCGGTTGCCCCGCGAATAGAGGGTGCCTTCCGTGCCCCGCAATTCAATTTCCGCCGGACGCGGGAAAGGCGTGTTGCCGCTTGCCTCATACTGTCCGAAAACAATTAGGCAGCCGGAGGGCAATTCATAGGTTGCCTGCATGGTGTCCGGCACTGTTCGGTCGTCGTCCACGGCATACACGCCGCCATGAGCGGACACGGCCTTGGGCGCCCGTTCATTGAGCATCCATCGGATCAGATCAAAATAATGAACGCCCCAGTTGGCAATTTGAGACGAATAGGCGCGCCACCACCGGAAATTATACGGCGTGATATTGTCCTGATACGGACGCATGGCCTGAGGGCCAATGAACATATCCCAGTCCAGGTCATCCGGCGGTTCCGTCGGTTCGGAGCGTCCCATGCCGGTGGGCGCCATGTTGCTGACACGGTAGCAATGGGCGGTGGTCACTTTGCCGATTACGCCGCTTTGCACCATGTCGGCCAGTTGTGCATACATTTGGGAGGCCCGACGTTGCAACCCCACCTGCACAATTTGGTTGGTGCGCCGCGCCGCTTCAATCATGCGCCGCCCTTCATGAATCGTCAACGACAGCGGTTTTTCAACAAACACATCCTTGCCCGCTTCGCACGCATCTATCGTTTGCAACGCGTGCCAATGGTCAGGGGTCGCTATAATGACCGCGTCAATATCGTCACGATCAAGCATTTTACGGTAGTCGCCATATTCCGCGGCATCAGGATACTGTTCGCGCCAACGCTTGAATGCGACGCCATGTACGTCGCATAATGCCACTACTTCAGCGTCCTTGTGCGGTTCCACGGCATCAATGAGCTGTCCGCCCCGGTTTGCCACACCGATAACGCCGACCCGGATGCGTTCATTTGCCCCGTGCGCGCGCCGACCCAGGATGGTGGATGCCCCGGCAGCGGCGGCCAATGAACTCTTCTGCATAAAGTTTCTTC
>SKQZ01000176.1 GCA_007118765.1 Candidatus Hydrogenedentota bacterium | reverse complement strand
TTGCTCAAGTTTTTTGCGCTGCTCCTCGGCCTGTCGCCGTTCTCTTATGTCCCGGGCGATGCCCTGTACGCCGATGGGTCTCCCTTCATGTACCACCAGCCCCGCACTGACTTCAACCGGAATGCGGGCGCCGTCTTTAGAGAGTATCTCAATTTCGTATTTCCCCACCTGCTCACCCTGCAAGCGTCGCCGGGTCATTTCAAGAGCCAACTCGCGGTATTCGGGCACAATAATCTCGTATACGGAAAGATTTTCCGCTTCCTCGCGCGTGTACCCGCTGAGGCGTTCGCCCTCTTTGTTCAACGAGGTGAACTTGCCTTCAAAATCATGGGTGTATACGATGTCATTCGCTTCTTCAAACAGTTTTTTGTAGCGTGTCTCGGCGATGCGGAACGCCTCCTCGGCCTTGGCACGCTCCGTAACATCCCGCACCAGGCCTCGGAAACCGATTGGTTTGCCATCTTTATCGTACATCAGGCTGACGGAAAGCTCAAGCATGGCCGTCGTGCCATCTTCCCGTTGCAGATGCCAGTCCAACAGGGCGTCCGATATCTCGCCGTTTCGTAGCGACCGATAGACGTGACGCATCTCATGGGCAATGGCGCCGCTGTGAAAAATCTGCGCAGGGTTCTGTCCGATGAGTTTCTCTTCCGAAATGCCAAGTATATTGGACAGGGTACGATTAAAGAAGGTGAGATGTCCCTTAAGATCCATCTCGTAGTATCCCTCGTGGATCGCTTCGAGTATGGTCTGATATTTTGACTGATCAGAAAGGTACACCGCTTCCTTATGCTTGCGCACGGAAATGTCGCGGATGACGCATTCAATATAGGGCTCGGAAATGAACTTTTTCATGTCGCCCTTCGGTTTTATCAACCGCGCATCTTCATATAGCCATCGCGCTTCCCCTGACTCCAGGAGCAACGGCCATTCATACCCGCGCACAATACGGTGCTGCTTGATCTGGGCACGCAAATCCGCATGAGCCGCATCGCCGGTTAGCTTTTCGAGCACGTGACCACAGGCATCATCGGGGCTGGCAAGATGCTTATACAAACCGAGCAGACCAAACGCAGTGGCATCCATGAACAACACGTTGCCGTCCATGGTGCATCCGTAATAGCCGATACTGAAAAAGGGCATTGCCTCACTACGGCAACTGTCCACCACCGCCTGTGGTATCGGTTTGTTATTGGCACTCATTATTGTCTGGTCTCACTGTTTATAGTACGCCACGATGGATAGTTGTGGTGGCGATTAACGAGCAACGGGAAAGCGACCCATTTGTCGGGATATAGTACGGACCGTACAGGTCTGCTCCTTCTTCCATAGTAAGAATTATACAGAAAATCAGAGGCGATAACAAGTTTGGCCGCTATGAATGAATTCGTACTATGTTGGAATCTGTTTTTCACTGGTTTCAGTATACCACATATTGTCTTGGTTGGCGCGTACTTCTTTGACTTTCACCGCGTGAGCGGGCATAATCATAACGAATTGGAAAACCGCTAATAGAGACAAACGCACGGAGGCTATTATGGACAAAATGACACGGCGACAATTTGCCCTTGCCGGAATCGGCGGTGCAGGCCTTGCGGCGACGATGCTGGCAACCGAAAACCAGCCACAGGGCCATGCTGCCGGCAAGCGCCCCAACATCATCTTTCTGCTCACGGATGACCAACGCTGGGACGCACTGGGCTGCATGGGAAACGACATCATTCATACCCCTCATATTGACAACATGGCGGCGGAAGGGGTCATCTTTGACAATGCCTTTGTTACCACATCCATCTGCGCGCCCAGCCGTGCCACATTTCTATCGGGACAGTATGTGTGTCGGCATGGCATCAATAATTTCCACGACACCTTTTCCCCCGAGCAGTGGGCCAAGACCTATCCGGCATTGCTGCGTGAAGCGGGATATGCCACGGGGTTTGTGGGCAAATATGGCGTTGGCCGGGACATGCCTGAGAAGGCGTTTACCTATTGGCGCGGATACGCCGGGCAGGGACATTACGAACAGGAAGACGAAGACGGCAACTATATTCACCTTACACAGGTACACGAAAACGACAGTCTTGCGTTCTTGCGAGAATACGGTACGGAAGGTCCCTTTTGTCTTTCAGTGAGCTTTAAGGCGCCCCACTGCCAGGATGGCGATCCCCGTCAGTTCATATACGATCCCCGCTATTCCGAACTGTATGAAGACGCACTGATTCCGCCGCCGGAATCAGCGGACGACAAGTATTTCGAGCGCTTCCCCGACTTTTTCCGTGAGAACAATGAAGCACGCAACCGTTGGAAGAAACGCTTCTCCGATCCCGTGTTATATCAGGAAATGGTGCACGGATATTACCGACTGATTACCGGGGTGGATCGGGTGGTGGGCGCCATACGCGACGAACTGGAAACGTTGGGGGTTGCCGACAACACCATCATCATCTTTATGTCCGACAACGGATTCTATCTGGGCGATTACGGGCTGGCCGGCAAGTGGTATGGACACGACCCCTCCATCCGTGTGCCCCTGGTGGTATACGACCCGCGTCTGCCCGAATCGCAACGCGGCACGCGCCGCTCCGAACAGGCGCTTAACCTCGACATTGCGCCCACCATGCTTGCCATGGCGGGCCTGCCCTGCCCGGACGGCATACAGGGCAAAGACCTTGCGCCCCTGCTGTATGGCCGGGAGACCGCCTGGCGCGATGACTTCTATTATGAACACACCTTTGATCATCCCGGCATCCCGAAATCTGAAGGCGTTGTGGGCGTGCGTTACAAGTATCTGCGCTATTACGAGGCGGACCCGGTGTATGAAGAATTATATGACCGCGAAAAGGACCCGCTCGAAGTACAGAACCTTGCCGACGATCCGGCGCACGCAGAGTTGCTTGCCACGATGCGCTCCCGATGCGACGCCTTGAAGGAAACCGTTTGCTGACAATGTGATTCACATAAGAGGAACACCAGAGAAGGAACTGTCACCATGCACAAAACCGACGGATGGAACCGAAGAGATTTTATGAAGCACGCGGGCGGACTGGGCATATTGTCCACCTATTCGCTCTTCGTGCGTGTGCCCGGGGCTGCAGCGGACGCCCCGGAGTTTGTAACCCCCGACTTTGAAAAAGTCGCGCCCAGTGGCGGCACAGCGCAGATTGCGGCGGAGCCCAACATGACCGTTGTCAGTCTCGCGTGTGACTTTTTGGTTGCAGGCGGCGGCATGGCGGGCGTGTGCGCGGCGCTGTCAGCGGCACGACACGGCGCCAAGGTAATACTGGTGCAAAATCGGTCGCGATTGGGCGGCAATGCCAGCAGCGAAGTGCGCATGCACATCGTGGGGGCAGACCATCACGGGGGCCGACCCGGTTGGCGCGAGGGCGGCATTTTGGAGGAATTGCGGTTGGAGGACAGCGCCAACAACCCGCACTGGTCGTGGGAGCTTTGGGATTTGTTGCTGTATGACAAACTTATATCGGAACCGAATATCACGTTGTTGCTCGATACCTACGTGTACGGGGCCACCGTGGAAGACGACCTCATAACGGAGGTCTTGGCGCGCAGCGACACCACGGAACACATCTACCGTATCACTGCAACCCATTATGCCGACTGTACCGGCGATTGTCGCCTGGGCCTGGAGGCTGGCGCAGCCTTCCGTACGGGCCATGAATCCCGTGACAAATGGAACGAATCCCTTGCCCCGCAGACTGAAGGCCCCGAAACGCTCGGCAGCAGCATTATGTTTACCTCCAAAAAATATGACCACCCCGTGCCGTTTACGCCGCCGCAATGGGCACGAAAAATCACGCGCGAAAACTTGCAGCATCGCGGAATACGCTCGTGGGAATACGGGTATTGGTGGATAGAGTGGGGCGGACTGCACAACGCCATTCGCGACAACGAGCGCATACGATTTGAACTGCTGTCCATTGTGCTGGGCGTATGGGATTTCATTAAGAACTCCGGAGAACATCCCGACAGCGCCAACTGGGGCATGGACTGGGTGGGGATGATTCCGGGAAAACGTTCGAGCCGACGCCTTATCGGGCCCCACACGCTTACGCAAAACGAAATGGTGGACGGTAACGATACTTTTGATGATGCGGTGGCCATTGGCGGATGGCCCTTTGACAATCATCCGCCCACCGGCTTTGACGATCCCGAAGTTCCACCTTTCGAGTCCATCCGAATTGATGAGGTATACAATATCCCTTTGCGCGTAATGTATTCGGCCAACATCCACAATCTGTTTATGGCCGGCCGCAACATCAGCGCGTCTCATGTGGCGTTCACGTCCACACGGGTGATGGGCACCTGTGCTGTGGAAGGGCAGGCCATTGGCACAGCCGCTGCGCTCTGCAGACAAAAAGACATACTGCCCCAACAACTCTACGACGACAAAACGCTTCTGGCGTCTTTCCAACAACGGTTGCTGCGGGATGATCAGACCATCAAAGGCGTTCATAACGCGGACCCGGCGGATGTTGCGCGACAGGCGACGGTCACCGCGTCGGGAGAAGTGGAGGGCAGCAGGGCGGCACATGTCATTAACGGTCAGACCCGGGACCTGCCGCATCAATGGAAAAACCGGTGGGGCGGTCCGATGACAGACGACGGGGCCTGGCTGATGCTCGAATGGGATGCCCCGCAAAAGATCGGGCATGTGCAGTTGTGTTTTGATTCGGGATTCAGCCGCGAACTCACCCTTTCCGAAAACAACTGGGTCCGTAACAGGCAAAAGCGAGGCACGCAACCCGAAACCGTGCGCGATTACCGTGTCCTGTGCCGTCAAGAAAACGGTGACTGGCGCGAGGTCGCTGCCGTTACCGGTAATTATCAGCGCTTGCGTCGCCATGACATTGACCCCATGCATACCACCGCCGTGCGCATTGAGATCACCGCCACCAACGGCAACCCCGAAGCACGCATCTATGAGGTGCGCTGTTACGCCTGACCTGAATACGGCCCTCCCCGCTGCCGTAGCGGGGAGGTGCCGGCGCAACCCCGCCACGGCGGGGTGAAATATGCGGGTTAACCCGGATATTTCACCAAGTTTCGTCGTGAGCCTGTGAAGATTGCGCCAGAGCAGGTGCTTTGCGCAGGCCACCGGCTGACAGCGTGTTATTACACGTCGAAGTCGGCGGGCAAGCAAAGTG
>SKQZ01000386.1 GCA_007118765.1 Candidatus Hydrogenedentota bacterium | reverse complement strand
TACGAGGCGTGGCGGGTTGAACGAAAATGCGACGAACCAAACGACTCGTGAGCACCAACCCGTCACTCGATGGTTGAACGCAAGCGCCGCAAAGGGCGCTATGGATGTTGGGGTTCCCGGCGACGTACCTGTAAGTCCGGGGTGTCACCCGTCATGCAGATAAGTTGCCCGTCCTGGGTTGCCAGCAGTACGCAGTCGTGTGCGGCAATTACGCCGTCGAACACCGGCGGCGATGCCAACGGATAGTCGGCCACCGTTTCGCCGTCTGCCACGTTTGCCAGCCGCAGGATGCCGCCCATGCGTCCGTGGAGTGCGGCGAGCGGGTCTTCGTCCGGCGCCACATCAGGCGTGCCGGCCATCAGCAGATGCTCACCCGCGAGGGCCATGGCCTCCACACGCAAATCTATCCATGTTGTCCACAGGGCCGGTTCGCTACGGGTAAAGCCCGGACCTTTGTCCACGGCCGCATCCAAATGGATATGCCAGCGTGTTTCTTCCGGCAGTTCCGGCTCCCACGGGATGGGTTCGGGCTCGCCTTCGCCGCGATAGAACAACGGTTCGTTGTCAATATCATCCGCAAAAAGCAAATAGCCGCTCCCGGGAAACAACATGGGGCTGTGGCGATTTCGCGTGGTGTAATGCTTTACCGTGTACGCCACGGCATCGTCGAACACTACCAGCTGGCCGCTCTTGGGGGCTTGTTGTGCATAGTGGAAGCCCGGCCAGAAACGGGTGTGCATCCACCAACTGCGATTCCAAAACGTGTCGTCAAGGAAACCGCCGGTGGCAACAAGGCGTTTGCCCGGCATCACCCGGTATTCCAAATGGTCGCCGCGCTGGGTGCCCGTCATGTTCACATGCTCGGCCTTCACCTCGTTGAGCTGCTGGTCAAGTACCGTACGGCCCATGTAAAGATGAACGCCGTCCGTGGTCAACAGGTCGGCGCGGTACCCGTCCTTATGGAAAGCGTAGCTCGGATCGCTGATGTCCGGCCAAGGGCCTTCCAGCACATTTTCAAATCGTACCGCCCCTGTTTCAGGGTCAAGTCCAAAAAGATGAATACCGCCATCCAGAAAGCCGGAGCGTCCGGCGGTCCCGTATACCGTGTCGTTCAACACCAATACCGCGCCATGGACAGGCCATGTTGATTCCAGCCGGTTGTGCGACAAAAGGTGTCGGTCTGCGGGTGCGGCATGAAAACGCCAATCCAACGCCCCGTCTTCGGCGCGCAGACTGTAAACCCAGCCGCTGCGCGCACCCAGCAGCACACGGCCCTTATGCAGCGCGGGCGGCGAATCAACCGGGCCCGACAGGGTGCGTTGCCAACGTTGTGCGCCGGTGTCGAGGTCATAACACAATACCACGCCCGCGTCCTTCTGCACGGTCAGCGCCATGCCATTGGCCGCTACCGGCGGGGTGAGGTTGCCGCCCGGTGCAACAGACCAACGCTCTGTAAGGTCGGGCGACAGCGTCACTGGCACAGCGCCGCTTCGGTACGGATTCTGGCGATACATGGGCCATGCATCCCCGGCGACGGCGGTTTCCGTCACAGCGCCATAAGCCGGGCCTTCTTCGAGCCGTTGTGTCGGTATGTGTGCGGCAGTGGCGGTATCGGTGTGTTCCGGGGCCAGCGCGAAGAAGCCGTCCATCCGCACGGCCGGATAACAGAAACACTGATGAGGCGGCACATAGAAAAGCCCGTTGGCGGGCAACATGCCGGAAAGACAAGGGCCCCGGAACCAGTTGTGGCGTGTGTGCGCGTCCCCTTCCAAATCCAGAAATTCAGCGCCCCGCGCCGCCGCCACCATAAAGCGTCGTGTGGCCTTGTTGGCATAACACCGCCAGTGGTGTCCGGTTTCCAGTACGCTTTGAAGCTCGAGCTGCCGGATGATTTCGCCGGTTGATGCTTCGCGCAACGTGAATTCCGGATGGCCCGACCACACCAGGTTGTCGCTGATGAACACGTCCAGATACCCGCCGCGCCGATGTACGCCCGGCGCGTCCCAAAGGCGTTCGCCCGTGTCCGGGCAAAAGGCGGTAATCACAGTTGTTTGTCCCGTCAACACCACGTCCGGGCCCGCCAGCACCACATTCGGGCGGATATCTGACCTTGTGCGCCAGCGTTCTTCTCCGGTGTCCAGCGCCACCGCCACCAGTTCGTTGCGCGTGTGGTAGTATACGTGGTTCCCTGCCGCGACAAGACTTCGATCCAGGCACATGGTATCTTCCTGACGCCACAAGACATCACCCGTAGTCGCACAAAAGGCCATTACAGGCGTTTCGTTGTCCATGCGCGCTATTAACCGGCCCTTATGATACAAAAACTCCAAAACCCCAGCCGTGCCATCATAGTGTTGCAGGGTTTTGCCTGTGGCGCCGTCAATGGCGGTGATGTGCGCCCCATAGCCAAGGGTTATATACAATACGCCCTTTTTCGCCGCAATCAGGCGTTCCACGTTGGGGGCGCGGGTACGCAAGCCAAGCCAGGTGTTGGGGTCGTTCACCCGACCTTCATTGCTCCAATGCTGCCAGCCCCATTCCGGCAGCGAACGCTTCCATAACAAGGCGCCATTGAAGCCGTCCCGACATATCAGCGACCATATTGCGGGGAAGCGGGCGTCCGTAATGCCGATGGGGCCTTCGTCCAGAATGTAATAGATTCGCCCTCCCTCGGAAACCAGACTGGACAGGCCGGTTTCGATTTCGTGGCTGCGCATGAACCGCGGACCCGTTTCCCACTGTAGCTGTCGCGGCGGACCCGCCCGCAGGTCGCGGGACATGCCCGTGCTGCCTGCGTCATAGCGGAAATGCGTCCATTCATCCATGTCGTTTGGCCAAGGTTTGTGGTGCGTCTCCCACCCGTCTGTCTGGTGCGTGAAGGCAATGCCGCCCGGCGCCAGTACGCGCATAATCTCCGGCATGTTTGCGGGGCCTGCCGATGACGCCCATACCAGCACAGTTGTCAGATTGTCCCGATACGGGAGCGCCTCGCCCGACCAGTGCCGGAATGTGATTTGTCCGTGTGACGTACGCGCCGTTTCCTGTTGGCGGGCGCGCTCAATATTGTCCGAATCGGTGTCCAAACCCTGCACGACAAACTCTTCTCGGGGAACAAGTGTCGCCGTGTCTTCGCCCGTTGCGCAACCCACATGGATAAACACACCGCCCGTGATGTTATTGTCCGTCAATATTTCTGCAATCGTCGGCGGCGCTGCTGTGGCATGTACGTTGGGAATAAGTATTAGTGCCACACTTAATGCCATGATGCTGAAGCCCATGGTGAATAATCGTTGCGTATCCATATTTTCCGTCTCCTGAGTGCCAGATAAAATCTGTGTAATTGCTGATACGCCATGATAACACAGTAGTATTACGGAGGAATAAGAAGTCGCTGGATTCATGTATTGGGGACTGCGGTTTTGACTCGGCGGCCGGGCGGGTGCGCAGGTCCGGCAAAGTATGAAGCGCTTTGCCATATTGTGTCTGTTGCTGCAGGCGTGGTATGGTTAACCCGGATATTTCACCGAGTTTCGTCGTGAGCCTGTGAAGATTGCGTCAGAGCAGGTGCTTTGCGCAGGTCGCTGGCTGACAGCGTGTTAGTACGCGTCGAAGTCGGCGGGCAAGCAAAGCGCCTGATATGGTGTAAGATTCGCAGGCGCAACCCCGCCACGGCGGGGTGAAATATGCGGGTTAAGCGTAGCGAAGGCAAACAACAGAAAGGAATGTCAGCATGAATAATTCTATCCCTATGCTCCGGCGCTTGTTCGCGGTGCATGTCGGTGTGTGCGGTCTGTGCGTGGTTGTGGTTGCGTTGACGGGTGTAGCCGCTGCAACAACAGCATTGGAACCGGACAGTATCGAAACGGTAATGGATCTCGCGGCGGAGGAGCAGCATGAAGCGGCGGCGACCCTGTTCGAGCGGGTGAAAGAAGAACAACCGGAAACCATCGAATCCATACACGGCCATAAAATGGCTGTTGTGTACGCTGCAATCGGTGATCCTGAACGGCATGCCGCCCATTGTCGTTGGCTTATGGAACGGTTTCGCGGCGCGGAACAACCAACGGACGCGGAACGCTCGGTGAAGGGTTATTTATTGTGGCCGAGCACTGATGATCCGGCGTTGTTGGAAGATGCACTGGAACGCACCCGGCTTGCCGTCACCCATGCCGACGAACGGGGCGAAGGAGAATACCTGCTCTGGTTTGAAGGCTCGCACGGCATGGCGGCCTATCGCACGGGCAACTATGATGAAGCCGTTGAGCATTTGGAGCGGGCCGCGGCGGCTGAAAGCCTGTATATCAACAGCCTCGCCCTGCCTTTCCTTGCAATGGCGGAACACGCACGCGGCAACCAGGAGCGTGCCGAGGCGACACTGACCCGTGCGCGCGCAGCGGCGGAGCAGCTGCCGGAACCGGGCTCGGAGGAATACATCCGGGAATGGACCGATACGCTTACCACACAAATGGCATTACGCGAGGCGGAACAACGTATTGCGGCGTGTGAATCGGATGCCCCGTAACCAACCTCTTTATTGCCGGAGAAAAACACGAATGGACAATATCTGTATTGCCGCCGCCCTTGTTGTGGGGCTGGTGTTTATGGCGACCGCCCATGCGACATCGGAAGCAAAGCCACGGTTCACTCAAACGGAGTTTGCCATCGGTTTTTGGGTGGACCCGCCACTGGACGAGCGTGCCGACGAACGGTATCAGGAAATCGCCGAGGCCAACTTTACCCTGGTTATCGGCGGGTTCGGCGCAAACACGCTTGAAAAGGCCGAACAACAGCTGGCCTTGTGTGAAAAATATGGTCTGAATGCCATTGTCATGCTGCCGGGGGTGACGGACATGGACACGCTGCCCGAAGGCCCCGCGTGCTGGGGGTATTGCCTGCGCGACGAGCCGAGCGCCGACGAATTCCCGCACCTGCGCACACAGGTGGATGCGGTGCGCGCCGCACGTCCGGGGCGGCTCGGATACATCAATTTGTTCCCCAGCTACGCCAGTCCGTGGGGCCAGTTGGGTACGGAAACCTACGAAGAATATGTGCGCCAGTTCATGGAGGTGGTGGACCCGGACGTGTTGTGTATGGACCATTATCCTGTTTTCAAGCCGGACCGGGACGGGCGCGACGGCTACTGTGAAGATCTGGATGTCATTCGTCGTCATGC
>SKQZ01000305.1 GCA_007118765.1 Candidatus Hydrogenedentota bacterium | reverse complement strand
GGTGCGCAATGTTATGGCCGACTTGGAAGAGATGGGCTATTCGCAGCAGGTGCATACCAGTTCAGGTCGCGTACCGACAGACCAAGGGTATCGCTATTATGTAAGCCATCTGATGCGTGTGCAGGCGCTGACCCTCAGCGAGCGCAGGCGTATTGAGCGCGAGTTTGAGAGCAAGTTGGATGATGTGGACGGATTACTGCGCCACACCAGTCATTTGCTGGCCTTGGCCTCGCATCAGGCAGGCATCGCCGAAGCGCCCGATACCAGTCAAACGCGGGTGCAGCGGTTTGAGCTGGTGCCCGTTGGCGAGAACCGGCTGGCGATTCTTATGGTGGATAACTATGGTGGCGTGCGTTCAATGATTTCGCACATGGGCGCCCCCATAGAAAAGCGCCAGGTGGAAAAGTTGAATATCTTTCTGAACCAGCATTTTATGGGGCTTGAAGTGGGCAGCCTTGCCGATGCCATGCGCCAGCGTCTGGGCGATGTGTTGGGTGAACAACGCAGTTTGGCGCAAAGCGCCTTGGAGGCGCTGGACTTGATGCCGCAGCGGCGCGAGAACCGTTTGTTTCTTGAGGGCGCGGTGCAGTTGTTCGAGCAGCCGGAGTTCCAGCGTGTGGAACAGGCACGCGAAGTGTTTGGGCTGCTCGAAGAACATGACCGGCTCATTACGCTATTGCGCAAAGCCGTGGCGGAGGGCGAAGGCCGTGCGGTGTTTATCAGCAGCCAGGGCGATAATCTTGGCATAGACGGAATCGGTGTTGTGGCATCGTCCTACGCGGTTGACGGCAAACCTGCCGGACTGATAGGCGTGCTTGGGCCGCAACGCATGCCCTATTCCCGTCTGACCGCGCTGGTGCAGTATACGGCGGATATTGTCGGTCGTTTCTTGACGACGTGGAGCAAGTAAGTCAAAGAAGACATTTGACGGGCTTTTGTTTATCACATAACCATTGCATGAAAGGTTGCAAGTAAAGACCATGAGCAAAGGTACCGAAAAAACAGAATTGGAAAAGATGTTGGAACGCAAGATGCAAGAAAACAACCCTGAAACACATGGAGACATGAACGATGGGGCATCTGCCGACGGCGATGGCGTGACGGCGGATCCTGATGCTCCCAAACAGGAGACACAAAACAACGCCGCACAGGCTGCGACTGATGCGTCATCGGAGCAGGAAAACGAGCAGGACGCTGCGGCGGAGACGCCAACCCTTGAGGAGCAACTGGAAGCGCACAAAGCGGAATGCGATCAGTTGAAGGATCAATTGTTGCGCGCCCGCGCCGATTTTGACAATTACCGAAAACGAATGATGCGTGAAATGGATCAGGTGCGACGGACAGCGTCCGCAAACTTGATACGTGCACTGTTGCCGGCATTGGATAATCTGGAGCGTGCATTGGATCATGCCGATGCCGAGGACGGTTTCGTCGAGGGTGTGCGCATGGTATACAAGCAGTTTCAAGAGGCCTTGGCGGCCGAGGGGTTGGAACTGATCCCCGCGCAGGATGAATCCTTCGATCCGAATGTGCATGATGCGTTGGCGACCATTCCCTCGGATACGGTTGAAAAGGGCATCATTGTTGAAGAATACGAACGGGGTTATCGGCTGGGCAACACGGTTTTGCGACCGTCGCGCGTAATTGTAAGCAGCGGCCCCGCCGAAACACCGGATAAAGACGTAAACGAAGCAGAATCAAACCCGCAGGAAACTGCGGATGAAAATGAAACAAATAACAGCGGCAAAGAACAAGCATAAGGGAGAATATACTCATGGGTAAAGTAATTGGCATCGATCTTGGAACGACCAATTCATGTATTGCAGTGATGGAAGGCGGCGAGTCGGTGGTGGTGCCGAATGCCGAGGGCAATCGCACCACCCCGTCGGTGGTGGCGTTTACCAAAGACGGCGAACGGTTGGTGGGCGCGGTCGCAAAACGTCAGGCCGTGACCAATCCAACCAACACCATTTTCAGTATCAAGCGCTTCATGGGGCGGCGCCATGCGGAGGTCAAGGAAGAAGAGAAAATTGTGCCGTATAAAGTGGGCGAGACCGGCAGCGGCGATGTACAGGTGGAGGTGCAGGGCAAGACGTACCGTCCGCCGGAGATTTCAGCCATGATCCTGCAGAAGATGCGGGAAACGGCCGAGGCGCACTTGGGAACAAAAGTGGAACAGGCGGTGATAACGGTACCCGCATACTTCAATGATTCCCAACGACAAGCCACCAAGGATGCGGGGCGCATTGCCGGGTTGGAAGTGTTGCGAATCATCAACGAACCCACGGCAGCGGCCCTGGCCTATGGCATGGACAAGAAACGGGACGAGAAAGTGGCCGTGTACGATTTGGGCGGCGGCACATTCGACATCTCCATCTTGTCCATTGGCGATGATAGTTTTGAAGTGCTGAGCACCAATGGGGATACCCATCTGGGCGGCGACGATTTTGATCAGTGTATCATTGACTGGCTTGCCGAAGAGTTTTTGCGCGACCAAGGCATTGATTTGCGTAAAGATGCCATGGCATTGCAGCGGCTCAAGGAAGGCGCGGAGAAGGCCAAGTGTGAATTGTCCAGTGCCGTCAGCACGGACATTAACCTGCCCTTCATCACTGCGGATGCGTCCGGGCCGAAACACCTTAACTACACTCTGACCCGGGCCAAACTTGAACAACTGTGCGATGCGTTGTTGCAACGCACCAAGAACCCCTGTTTCCGCGCCATTGAAGACGCGGGTCTGTCGCCAAACGCTATTGATGAAGTGATTCTGGTGGGCGGCATGACGCGCATGCCCGCAGTCGGCAAGATTGTGAAGGATATCTTCGGCAAAGAACCGCACCGTGGCGTTAATCCGGACGAAGTGGTTGCCATCGGGGCCGCCATTCAGGCGGGCGTGCTTGCCGGTGATGTGAAGGACGTGCTCTTGTTGGATGTGACGCCGTTGTCACTGGGCATTGAAACATTGGGCGGGGTATGCACCAAGCTCATTGAGCGGAATACAACCGTGCCGGTTACCAAGCGGCAGGTCTTCTCTACAGCGGCCGATAACCAGAGCGCCGTCACCATTCATGTGCTGCAGGGCGAACGCGAGATGGCGACCGACAACCGTACCCTCGGCAAGTTTGATTTGCTGGGCATCCCCCCCGCTCCGCGCGGCGTACCGCAAATCGAGGTGTCCTTCGACATTGACGCGAATGGCATTGTCCATGTTTCCGCGAAGGATTTGGGCACCGGCAAGGAACAGGCGATACGCATCGAGGCGTCGAGCGGCTTGTCGGAGGACGAAATCGACAAAATGGTGCAGGATGCCGAGCAGCATTCGGAAGAAGACAAAAAACGAAAGAAGCTGATTGAGGCGCGTAACAACGCCGATGCACTGGCCTACAGCACCGAAAAGAGTTTGAACGAGCATGGCGACAAGGTGAGTGAGTCGGAGCGCAAAGCGGTGGAGGAAGCCGTCGCAAAATTGCGCGAAGTCATCAAGGGTGATGATGCGGATGCCATCGAAAAGGCAACGCAGGAACTCACAAGTGTCTCCCATAAACTGGCGGAGGCCATGTATGCCGATGCGGCGAAGGCCCAACAACAAGCCGGCGGGCCCGGTGCGGAACCCGGCGGCGCGCAGGGCGCCGGACCGGAATACGTGGATCCCAATGCCGCCAAGAGTGACGGCACGATGGACGCGGATTTTACTGTGGTAGATGACGATGATGAGAATAAAAAGGACGAGAACTGAGTCTAATCGCAGCCACAAGCCCGTAACAAGACGGGTGGTTGCGATGTGATCAGCAGGGTTTGAATATGCCGACAGCACCAGATTTATATGAAGTATTGGGCGTTTCCAGGAGCGCCAGCCAGGATGAGATTCGAAAGGCATACCTGAAACTCGCCCATAAGTATCATCCGGACAAAACCGGCGGTGACAAGGACGCTGAGACGAAACTGAAGGAAATTAACGCCGCCTACGACATATTGAAGAACCCGGAGAAACGCAAGCAGTACGACCAGTTCGGCACAACCGACGGGCAACCGTTTGGCGGCTTTGGTCAGGGACAAGGGTTCGGCGGCGGCGGCTTTGGCGGTGATTTTGGCGAATCGCCCTTTGGCGATTTGTTTGACATGCTCTTTGGCCAGGGCGGTCGTCAGGGCGGGCGTGCCGGTGCAAACCGGCCGCAGCCCGGGCATGACTTGGAGTATGAGCTCGCCATCACATTGGAAGAGGTGGCGAAAGGATGCAAGAAGACCATATCCTTTTCACGTCCGGAAACGTGCGGACAGTGCAGCGGCAGCGGCGCCGCCAAAGGTTCCAGCCCTGAATCGTGTCCGCAATGCGGCGGCGCCGGGCAAGTGCGCATGGCCCACGGGGTCTTCAGTATGACACAGACCTGTCCGCGCTGTCATGGCGCGGGACGTGTCATTACAAACCCGTGTGGCAATTGCAACGGCTCGGGTCAGGTGCGTGGAAAGCGGGAACTGAGCATTGATGTGCCGGCGGGCGTGGACACCGGAACGCGTCTGCGCGTATCCGGGGAAGGCGAAGCCGGGCGCATGGGCGGCCCGCGCGGCGATTTGTACATCCGCATCCGCGTGCTGATACATGACTTCTTTGAACGTCGCGGCGCAGACTTAATATGTGAAGCGCCCGTTACCTATTCACAGGCGGCCCTCGGCGCAACCATTCGCGTCCCCACCATCACGGGCATGGCTGACCTCAAAGTGCCGGCGGGGACCCAGACCGGCACACAATTGCGATTGCGCGGCAGCGGTCTCCCGGACATGCGCGGTTACAGACAAGGTGATCAGCTGGTGACGGTTCGTGTGGAGACGCCTGTTAAACTTACACGCCGTCAACGGGAACTGCTCGAAGAATTCGACAGTCTTAGCAGCAACCGCACCTATCCCAAGAATGACGCTTTCAAAAATAGAATACAAGAGCGGACGCGTCAGTAAAGCATTTTTGACGCCCCGACCATGACGGGTATGCGTCTGTACTTCTTGCTTCCCAGCCGTTCTCTGTTGCCCGTCACATCATGCCATGCCATCCATTGAAGATGCATCGGCTCACAAACGGCCTAAATAGGTACAACATCGCGACTGTGTTATGGTATAATCGAAAAGGAAGATATTAGTCTATTTTTCGGGTAGGTTTGCGGCATAAGGTTAAAGTTTTTCGTGTTATCAGGAAAACATACCATTACCCAGATGTACTGAAATGCCGTATTATTTTTTGAATAACGAATAGTCATCCATTGGAATGCCAAACAAAGACTACGATACACTGCATACCCCCGCACCGATTGGTGATTATCGGAATGCCGCACTGCGCGAGTTTATCCGTTCTGCCTCTTATCCGTACCTTATTCTTAATGAGTCCGGCGGCATAGTAAGAACAAATGCGGCCTTTGACCGCCTTTTACATCATCAACCGGGCACCTTCGACGGTTCACCGTTGGCTAGTTTGGTGGCGTCTCAGAGCAAGAAAATATACTTCGACGGTCTTCGGGATTTTTTGTCAGGGAACCAGTCGCGGGGATTGCCGTTGTGCCTTGTCCGGCGGGATGGACACGTGATTTCTGTGCGCATGTATCGCCAGTCAGACTTACTTGACGACTCCGGGGTTAAACACATCATTGTAGCGGTGCATGATAATGTTGATGCCAAAAGAATCGAGCAGCGGGCGGAGCAACTTGCGGAGCGGATCAAGCGGCGTGCAAATGACCGGATACGGGCGTTGGAAAAGGAACTGGAAGAGCATGCACAGCGGGAGGCGCTGTTCCGGGAAAGTCAAGAACGTCAGGCGTTGGCGTTCTGGGGAGCGCACGTTGCTTGGTGGGAATATGATGCCGACTCGGATGTGCTCACACTGAGCTCTCGAATAGGCGAGGTGCTGGGACAAGAGTATGCAACCGGGGTATTCTCTTCGGAAGAGTTTTACAGCCGCGTGTTTCCGGACGATTTGGAGTTGGCGCGAACCACCTTTCGAGAACATCTGGACGGACAAATACCGATTGTGGATATCCAGTTGCGACTGGCAACGGGCCCTGACGCATGGAAATGGGTTTCAATCCGCGGGCGTGTGGTCAGTGGCCGCGACCAGCGCGCCTCCCAGCGCATGATAGGTCTTATTCAGGATATTAGCGAGAAAAAGCGCGTTGAAGAAGAATGGTTTTTGTTGTTTCACCATTCGTTGGATATGTTTGCCGTTCTGGACGACAACGGGTTTTTCCGACAGGTGAATCCCGCATGGGAGCGTACGCTTGGCTGGAGCGCCTCCGAGATGGTTGGGAAGCCCGCAATTTCATTTACCCATCCGGAAGACCGCGAAAAAGGGCAGAAGCTGTTGGATACGCTTGCCAAAGGCGACATACCCCCGCTCTTGGTACAGCGTGCGCGCAGTAAAGATGGCTCATACCGGTGGTTGTCCTGTTTGCTCGTGCCGCTGGATGATTACGATATCAGCATTGGCATTGCCCGTGATGTGACGGAGGAGAAGGAGAAGGATCTGCAACTGCGCACACTCAATCAAACACTTGAGCAGCGTGTTCTGGAACGTTCGTCAGAGCTGCAGAAAACGCTTGAAGAGTATCAGCTGTTGGCAGACGAATTGCGCCGTCAAAAAGAGTATCTTTCAGAGGCCATGGAAATCGGTCAAATTGCCTACTGGGAGTACGACCTCGCGACGGAAGAGTTCTTGGTGAATGATGCGTTCTACGCCATGATGCGAACCAGTGTTGAACAAGAAGGCGGCTACCGTATTAAGGCGGCAACCATTCAAAAACGGTTTTTGTCGTCTGCTCACCCCGGACCGTTGGCTGCCTGCATGGCCAGGGTGCCGGATGCAAACCCGCTTGCACTGCAATCGTTTGAATTGCCCGTTGTCTTTCCTGACGGGCAACCGGGATGTGCCATGCTCCGGATACGGCTGGAGAAAGATGAACAAGGCCGTGTGACCCGTTTGTATGGGATTGTGCAGGATATTACGGATCAGAAGGCCATGCAAACGGAGAGAGAACGGCATGAACATATGTACCGGGCGCTTTTTGAGTCCGCACCCATGCCGGTATTTATCGCCGACGGTGATTCCGGTATGCTCATTGACGCCAACGGAATTGCACTCCAGTTTGTGGGAAAAGCGCTTGATGAACTGTCTGCCATGCATTACACTGATTTGCATGATGACAAGAGTGTGGATGCGGCGCGGAGCACATTTCAAAAGGTGCGTGAGGATGGTTCTCCTGCATCGGTGATGTTGAATCTGCGCCATCACAAAGATGGCTATCGAAAGGTGAATACTGTTGCGCGGCCCGTATCCATTGGGGAAAAGACATTTCTCATCGGAATTATGATTGACATCAAGGCCTCCAAGGAAGAACTGGATTTGCTGCTGCGCCAGAAATGACAGTTGCCTATGGCAATACAACCCGCACGGGGCGCCCCGGATTTGCTAGAATATCGCGTGTAATTATGTGTTGTGACTCCTCACGTCTTGTGGGAGACAGGTTCCCGGCAAAAGGAACGACAACAGCAAACCGCGAAAAGCAAGAGGGATGAAGCCATGTCGTCTTATGTGTTGGCCTTGGATCAAGGCACCACCAGTTCTCGCGCCATTCTGTTCAATCATGAGGGGCGGGTTGTCGCCGTAGCGCAAAAAGAGTTTGAGCAACTGTTTCCAAAACCCGGCTGGGTTGAACATCGTCCCGGCGACATCTGGTCGTCCCAGGTCAGCGTTGCCGCGGAAGTGATGAGCAAGGCGCAGGTGCGGCCCCGCGAGGTGGCTGCCATCGGCATTACCAATCAACGCGAAACAACCTTGGTATGGGATCGAAATACCGGTGAACCGGTGTGTAATGCCATTGTGTGGCAGGACCGGCGCACTGCGCCGATATGCGATGCGTTGCGCGCTGCCGGCCACGAGCAGACCTTTCGCAACAAGACCGGACTTCTGCTGGATCCCTATTTCTCCGGCACCAAACTACAGTGGCTGTTGGAACAGGTGCCGGGAGTTCGTGAACGCGCTGAAAAAGGTGAACTGGCGTTTGGCACCGTGGATTCGTGGTTGGTTTGGAAACTTACCGACGGCGCTTTGCACATTACCGATGTGAGCAACGCCTCGCGCACGTTGCTGTTCAACCTTGAATCAGGTACATGGGACGCCGAATTGCTGGAATTGCTGGGCATTCCCGAGAGCATGTTGCCCGAGGTGTGTGCATCGAGCACAGTCTATGGCAACACCTCGCCCGATATTTTTTCCGCGCCCGTGCCTATCGCCGGTATTGCGGGCGACCAACAGGCGGCGTTGTTCGGACAGATGTGCGTCAAGCCGGGCATGGTCAAAAACACCTATGGCACCGGTTGCTTTATGTTGCTGCATACAGGCGAGTCGCCTGTGGCTTCCGCCAATAATTTGCTCACTACGGTGGCGTGGAAAATTGATGGACGGATGGAGTATGCCCTTGAGGGCAGTGTGTTTATTGCAGGCGCGGCGGTTCAGTGGTTGCGCGACGGTCTGGGACTTATTAAAAGTGCGCCGGAAATCGAGCAATTGGCAAAGTCGGTTGATGACAATGGCGGCGTGTATCTGGTGCCCGCATTTGCCGGTTTGGGCGCGCCTCATTGGGATCCCCACGCCCGCGGCGTGATCGCCGGGCTGACCCGCGGCGCCACGGCAGGGCACATTGCCTTGGCAACGCTTGAGAGCATCGCGTATCAAGTTGCCGATGTACTTGATGCCATGACCGCTGACGCCGGATTTGAGGCCACCGAGCTGCGCGTTGACGGCGGCGCGGCGGTAAACAACCTGCTCATGCAGTTCCAGGCCGATATATTGGACCTGCCCATTACGCGCCCGCAGGTGCTGGAAACCACTGCGCTTGGCGCGGCGTACCTTGCCGGATTGGCCGTGGGGTACTGGGATGACCTTGACACGATTGCCCGCCAGTGGCAGGAGGATTGCCGGTTCTCCCCCGCTATTGACGCCGCTCAACGGGATGTACTGCGGGCGGGATGGCACAAGGCGCTGGAACGCAGCCGCAATTGGGATGAAGGCTGATCAAAAGTGGCGGCGGCACGGGTTGCGTATTACCCGGAGGCGTCCTGTTGCGAATTGAAGGCGCCTGATTGCAGTCGTGCCGCAATCGCGTTGATGGCAGGCGTTTTGGTGCCGCGGCCGATGAAGGAAAAGCCAAAGGGCCCCGTATAGTCCGGCAAATCAAAACGGGAGCAGGTTGACGGCGTCCAGTCAAGGTAAACAGCGCCGGAAGGGCTGTTCAGAAATCCTTTTGCCCGGTATAGTTCCTGCCGCAACGTATTCAGAGCCCGCGTCAACTTGTCGGTGTCCACCACAGCGGCGGTATGCGCGACGGCGGTGGCAAAGTTTGGGTCTGCTGCGGCGGCATAGTCTCCGGTCGGCCTTGAGGAGGAAGGGGTTTCAAAAAAAGGCAGGGCTATTTCACAACGGACAACGTGTTCAATGGCGGCGTTTTCATTTACGGTGCGCACAAGGGCCGTTGCCGTGTCTATTTGTTCGCGGTCGTACACGTCGGTTTTGTTGATAAGTATCACGTCGGCGGTCATCAACTGCGATTTGGTGTTGGGAAGTTCTTGCAGCAGCGCCTCAATGTTACCGGGGTCCACCACGGCAATAATGCGCGTCAACCGATAGCGGGTGTCCAGACCCGCTTCCCGCAGCATCTGGGGCGCCACGCCGGGATCGGCAATGCCGCTGGCCTCCACCACAACGCCATCCCATTGTGGTGCATGCATTGTCCGGGGCAGGTCTTGTAGTGTTTGGATGAACTGACCGGCCAGGCATCGGCAAAACACGCTCCCCCCCGGCAGGCACACAACCGTTTCGTGCTCCTGTTGTAACGCGGCGCCGTCCACATCCATCTCCGAAAACTCATTGACGATAAACGCCAATTGTTTGTCTGGAAACTGGCGAATAATGGTTCTCAGCAGCGTTGTCTTGCCGCTGCCCAAAAAACCGACGACCAAACATAAGGGCGTTTGAGATGTGTTCACGACCGATCCGTGTTCGCCTTTTCAGGTTTATCTATGAGAGCACAAAAGTCCTGTTTCAAGAGAGACTATGGAGTTCGATAGCCGAACAGGCGGTCATAACGACCAAGGATGCGCGGCCCATCCACGGTTATCATCCACGGCGAATCGCCCGGATACCGGTGAAAACGGACATGCCCATCCATATACAACACGTTCATGCCTGCGGGGAGATGGGTTGATCCCATGACTTGTGGCGTCAAATGGTCCCACATAACGGGTATATCGCTCTGTGAAACTGCGGAGGCGCCGGGATTATTGATGTCGGTAATCATGAAACGCTCCACACCTTCACGCAGCCGGTACAATGTGTTCCCATTGCCAACCTGTGTACCTGCATTCGCCTCGGACACGGTAAAGTCTTCATCCGATGCCGCTGCTTCGCTCAGGATATTTGCATCGGCAAGTTCCATGATAGGCGTGCCAATGTAGTCGTCATCCTCGAAACGTCCCCCCACGCCGCTGCCTTCCGTTCCTGCCCTGTCGCCGAGAAAGTTCCGCGACTCCAGTACGGCCCAACCTGTGTAGTTAAACGGGGATTTCAGCAGTTCCTTGGCTTCTATAACGCCATTATTATTGCCGGTGAACAGGTTGCTTCCCCGCCGGGCGCCTTGGTCATACCGTTCCAGAGGCGATGTCCCGCCATGGGAAGGGCACCATACCACCGTCAGGTACGTAAGATATTCCGGGTATACCGATGGCCCGTTAAAAATCATGGTGTCCGAAAGATTGCCATGGATGTCACGGAGCATACGGGGCGGAAATTTTTCACCGGGCGATTCGTTTGCATACATTTTGAAGACAAGGCCCATCTGCCGTAGATTGTTGGCGCAGGAGGCGCGCCGCGCAGCCTCGCGGGCGCGACCCAAAGCAGGCAAAAGAATGGCCGCCAAAATGCCAATGATGGCGATTACCACCAACAACTCAATCAACGTGAATCCGTGTTTACGATTACTGCTCATCAATCAGCACTGCCTTTCTATAATCTCGTTGACTATAACTTAACACTTTCCTAAAGTATATACGAGAAAAGCGTTGACACACAAACACATCTTTTCCCTGTCGTTGCAGTCAGCGGTTAATCACGCGTTTACTATGCTTGTGTAGACAACAGTTTTTTCCGCGAAACTATTTCACTGCGAATATCGGTAGTGTTGCCTCACGCACCGTACACGGGCATGAATCCTTACTGTCATTGAGTCTATATGCGTTTGCATTTGCCGGCACTACTCATATATTATCTGCGTAGATACTTAAACAAAGGCAGGCTCATGAATGAGATTGAAACACAGGCTCGTATTTGCAAAGTTTTTTCCGTACCGACGCGTATAGAGATGATCGCACTGCTCAGAAACAAAACATTGTGTGTGAATGCGTTATCCCAAAAACTTGGGATAACACCCGCCGCTGTGTCACAACACCTGCGCGTTTTGCGTGATGCGGACGTTGTCATCGCGGAGAAGCGCGGATATTTTGTGCATTATCGCGTAAATGCGAAAACACTGGCGGCATGGGGCCAAACCATATCCCCGCTGTTCAAAGCCCCGTCATGTTCGTTGACTGTCGAAGAGTGAGTAGCCTTGATGTATATTGCTCGGCAGCATGCTTACAGTCATGGGGATACATTATGATTAGCAAATGCTGCTGAGTTTGTTAAGACTGTTCCGGTGCGGCTCAACCGCATGGACGCCAAACGATAAAGAGAGCGGAAATGGACGAAATTATTGTTGCCGACGGGCTCGTGAAGCAGTTTGACGCGGTAATGGCGGTTGCGGACATCTCGTTTTGTGTGCGTAGAGGTGAAATGTTGGGTTTCCTCGGGCCCAATGGCGCCGGGAAGACCACCACCATTAATATGCTTACCGGTCTCGCACGCCCTGATGCAGGCGCTATTCATATTGCCGGGGTGGATTGTGTGGCCAATCCCAAGGCTGCACAGTATCACATTGGCGTTGTGCCCGATGAGAGCAATCTATATCCCGAGCTTACAGGGTTTGAAAATCTGTGTTTTTGCGCGGCTTTGTATGGCATGCCCAAGCAAGTGCGGCAACAGCGAGCACGGGAGTTGCTTACAACCTTTGGGCTTGTCAAAGCATCAGACCGTAAATTCGGGGGCTACTCCAAAGGGATGAAACGCAAGCTTACCATCGCTGCGGGCATTATTCACCGCCCGAAAATACTTTTTCTGGATGAACCCACCATGGGCCTTGATGTTTCCGGCGCACGGCAGCTGCGACAGTTGATTGCGGACTTGCATGGCGCGGGAACAACCATTTTTTTGACCACCCACTATATTGAAGAAGCAGAGCGCCTCTGCGACCGGGTGGCATTTATTGTGTCGGGACGAATTGTCAAGACGGGATCGATACCGGAACTGCTCGCGCCAATTCAAGGCAAGCATGGCATGTTGCTTGTGTGCGATGGGCATGATACGGAAGCGACACAGACGCTCGCGGAGGCGTTCCCAGAAATGACATTCACCCGCCAGGACAAGGATACGCTTCGGGTTGAAGCCGATAGCCCCATTCTTGTGGGGCCGCTGGCACGCTCATTGGAAGCGCACCATGTCGAAATTCTCGAAGCGCGCCGTGTGCGCCCGTCATTGGAAGATGTTTTTGTGGATATTACCGGTATTGAGGCGAAAGCCATGAGTGACAAACGTTAGACGTCGCAAAAGGATGTGAGATGAGCAGCTGGATTGCGTTTTGGAACATCGTGCGCAAGGATATCAAGGCCTATTACTTGAAGCCGCCCAATATAACCTGGGGGCTCATATTTCCACTCGCATGGACGGCCATGTTCTTTATTCGCACCGGCGGTGAAGTGGAAGATGTGCTGTACCTGCTTCCCGGCGTGACCGCCGTATCCATCTTGTTCGGCGCCACGTCCATGCTCGCGGTAACGGTGACGTTTGAAAAGAAGAATCGGTCTTTTGAACGCCTGTTGCTGGCTCCCGTTTCTTTTCAAACCCTCATGCTCGCAAAAACCAGTGGCGCCATCCTGTTTGGCGCGCTTAATGTATTGGCGCCGGTTATGATAGCCCTGTTTTTGACTGATCTCTCTGCCGTGGCGTGGCATGTATTTGTGCCGGCCGTTTTTCTTATTGCCGCTACCTCCACATTTTTCGGACTGTTTATTGCGGTGGCGGTAAACGAGGTATTTGAGGCCCAGACATACTCCAACTTTTTTCGGTTCCCCATGATTTTCTTGTGCGGGCTCTTTTTTCCAATTGAACAGATTCCCCCTTTGCTGCGTCCTTTTTCTTATCTGTTGCCGTTGACTTACGGTGCGGACATGCTCCACGGCGCGGTACACGGCGGGAATACCCTGTCTTTAACCGTTAGCTTCATTGTGTTGTGTGCGTTTTGTACGGCGTTGTTCCTGGTCAGTTTGTGGAATATCAGGCGCAAATGGATTATGTAACCGGCCTCTCCCCCGCTCGTGCCGCGTAAGCGTGTCGGTTATATCCCGTTCGGGTTACTTGTTCTGTTTTTTTGTCAATGTGATGTCGCCGACAAAATCTTTTCCCCAGCGGCTGCAATCATCCAGGAGCCCGAAGAATACCGGCACCACGAACAAGGTTAATACGGTGCCGGTCATCAGGCCGCCGATAAGGGCGCGGCCCAGACCGGCAAAGGTGGCCGCCCCGCCCGTGCGCGCCAGTGCAACGGGCAACAGACCCAGGATGGTGGTGATGGCGGTCATCATTACGGGGCGGAACCTGTCTTTTCCCGCCTGTACAATCGCCGCGTTCCGGTCGGGCGCGTGCAGACACAACTGACGAATATGATCAACAATCACGATGCCATTATTCACGATAATGCCCGCCATGAGAATGCATCCGATAAGCGAGATGGAGTCAAAGGGCATATTGGTAAAAAACAGCATCCACACGGCGCCGACCAAGGCCAGAGGCACTGTGGTCATGATGGAGAAGGGCAGCACAAAAGATTCAAAAAGAGCGCACATGACCAAATAAATCAGCACCACCGCCATAAGCAATGTAAAGGTAAAATTGACCAGGTTTTCGTCCAACTCCTCGAATTCGTCGCCAAACATGTAGGAATACATGGGCGGCAGCTCGATTTGCTCCATGATGGCCGTTATATCGCGTTTTACTGCCATTAAATTGCGGCTGTCCGTGCGGGTTGATATGGTGACGATATTCATGCCGTTAATGCGCCGGATGGTATTGGGCGAGGGCGCTTTTTTGAAATCTGTAAGTTGATGAAGCGGCGTCAACGTGTTGTCCAGACCGGGTATTGCAATGGTCTCCAGATTGGCGAGGGATTGCCGGTCTTCTTCGCGGAATTGCGCCCATACCGGAATCTCGCGTCCCCCCCGTTTCAGATACGGCATGCGTACGCCCCGCAATGCCGCTTCCACGGTCTGTGCGATCATCATGGGGCTTACGCCTGCCTGACGGGCAAGAGGCGCATCAATATGTATCTGCATTTCTTGCCGTGTTTGCGGAACGCCAATCTCAATTTCGCGGAGCGTATCCAATCCGGCCATCGCATCCCCCACGATGTGTGCGTATTCCTCCAGCGTGTTCATATCGTCGCCCCGCAATATCAAAAACAAGCCGCGTTCCGCGCCGGGGTCGCCCACATCGGCGGTAAAAAAGTTGACAAAACCGCCGGGCACCTGCATGGGCAGTTTTTCAGACAGGATATCAAGCACTTCATCGGTGGAATAGGTCGGGTGGCGTCCCTTGGGTCCGTCGTCATCCGTATACAGATACACATGGATTGCCCCGCCCCGGCGCCCGTGGTAGGCAAGGATATTCTTGATGGCAAGGTCATCCCGCAGTTCGTTGAGCGCTTCTTCGAACTGGGTAAAAAGCGCCACGGCGCGGTCCATCCCATAATTGGGATCGAGCGGAATATCAATGGTAATCTCGCGCATGTCCAGTTTGGGCAGTGCCCGCATGCCCACTTGTTGAAGAGGATACCGGACCGTGAATACCACCGCGCCGAAAATCAATAAGAGGAAAACGAAGCGCCAGCGCAGGCACAGCCGCAGCAGGGCGGCGTACACGCTTACCACGCCTTCCACAATGCGACGGGGCAGTCCATGCTCCAAAAACTCTTCTTGAATGGGTACGGCATTCTTCCCGCGTTTGCTCTTCATATATTCCAAGCCGCTCATGGCAAGGGGAATAAGAGAAAGCGCCACGATCAGGCTGCCGCACAGTGCAACGATGAGAGGGCCGCCGAGCTGCTCCATGAAAATGGACATTTGCCCGGTTTGCATATAAAACATCGGCAAGAACACGACCCATGTGGTAGCCGTGGAAGCAATTATGGCCAAACTGACTTCGTTTGCGCCGTTGACGACTGCCGGCTTGATTGGTTCGCCCAGCGACCGGTGGCGCAAAATGTTTTCCACAACCACAATGGCGTTGTCCACAAGCATGCCCACCGCAATGATCATGGAGACCATGGTAATGATATTGAGTGACATGCCCGCAAAAAACATGAACACCAGCGCGAACACCAACGACGTGGGAATAGACAGTGCCACCAGTGCAGTGGGAAACAGTCGGTGCATAAAGATCAGCAGGACTGTTATCGCCATGGCGCCGCCAAAAAGACCCTGCATGAACAGGTTTCTCAATGCCTTGATAATAAACTCTGACTGGTCAAACAAGACCAAGGCGCGCGCTTCCCTGAAGCCCGGCATCTCCAGCAGGGTGTCCAGTTCCGCTTGCACGGCGCGACAGGTGTTTACCGTATTCGCTTGGGATTCTTTGGTGACCAGCACCACCAACCCGTCCGCCCCATCCAGTGTCACGCGCATGGGGTCTTCCCGCGCGCTGTATCGCACGGTGGCGACGTCGTTCAGGCGGAGACCGTGCGGGCCCACAATAATGTTTGCAATGTCGTCAAGGTCTTTATATTCCCCCTCATAGCGTACATAATAACGGTAATGGCCGTCGGTCAGTGCGCCCAACGAGAGATTGATGCTGCCGTCCTGGATGCGTTCAAGGACGCTGGGCAGCGATATGCCGAGCCCGTTCAGGGTGTCTTGTTCAAATTCGATGAGTACCTGCCGGGGATGGGTGGGCGAATGTACCTCCACATTGGCGACGCCATCAAGCCGCCGCAAGCGGGGTTCCGCCACGGTGCGCACCTGATGTGCAAACTCTTCGCGATCACCCGGACTGAACATGCCAATCACCATGATTGGGAATGAGTCAACGTTAAAACGTTGAATCATGACCTTGTCAACCTCCTGAGGAAGCTCCAGTTTCAGGCGTTCTATGCGGTCTCGGATTTCGCCGGTAATGGTGCCCATGTTGGTGTCCAGACTGAATAGCATGGCCACCTGACAGCTGTTGCTGCCCGAAATCGTTTCAATGCGGGTTAGCCCCGGTATGGTACGAAACTCGCCTTCCACAGGAATGGCGATTTGTTGTTCCACTTGGGCGGGCCCGGCGCCGGGATAGGGAAACACGCACAGGATAAACGGACTCTCTGCCCGTGGCAGGAAAGTGAGTGGCAGCCGATACCAGGCAATACCGCCCAGGCCGAGCATGGTAAGTGACAGCATAACCACCGTCACAGGGCGGCGCACAGCAAAACCTGGCAACGAGAACTTCATACGCGGTCTTTCCCGCCGAAGAGGTTATAGGCCATTGGTATGATGAACAGGGTAAGAATGGTGGCTGTTGCAAGGCCGGAAACAACGGTTAACGCGAGGGGACGCCGCATTTCGGCGCCTTCGCCGGAAGCCAGCAGCATGGGCGTCAGTCCGAGCACGGAGGTGATGGTGGTCATGACAATGGGACGCAGGCGCGTCTTGCCTGCTTCAACAATGGCATCGTATTTTTTCAGGCCGCGTGTGCGCAACTGGTTAATG
>SKQZ01000202.1 GCA_007118765.1 Candidatus Hydrogenedentota bacterium | reverse complement strand
TAGTCAATATGCTTGCCTTGTGTCGTGAAAAAATGGCGCAAATTGGCGCCATGCGCGGGACGCTTACCCTCGTGGAGGCGGACATGTGCGATTTCGCAATCAAAAAAAAATTCCCGCTTGTCCTAATGGCGTATCGCACGTTTATGCACTGCCTGACACCCACGGAGCAATTGGCGTGTCTGCGGTGTATTTTTGACCATTTAACGCCGGGCGGTGAGCTGTTTTTGAATGTCTGGGCGGCATCAGCCGCCGCGTTGTTGCCGGTGGCTACCACGTTTCAAGAGGACAATGCACGCTTGTTGGAGCATATCCCCGTGCCGGGCGAGGACAGCGTGCTGGAGCATTATTACACCGCATGGCGCGATGATTTCCGACAATTGCTCCATGAACAGCATTGGCTGTGCGAAATGGACGCGGCCGGCACTATCCGGGACGAAGCGGCGCTGCCCATGACACGGGCATGGTTTACGCCGCGGGAAATGGAACATCTATTGTACCGCGCCGGTTTCGAAATTGTTGCCGTACTCGGGGATTTTGACGGCATGCCTTTAGGCCCAAACCATAAAGAGATGATTTGGCACGTGCAACGCCCCCGCTAACCCTGTGAAATATCCGGGTTAACCATTCTCCGGTTGCATGCAGGCCATGTTGTCTGTTTCATCAAACGCCTGTTGCGTCTGCTCCTGCTGCCAGCGCTTGCTGCCCACGCAGCGGTTGCCCTGTTCATACCAGAAGAAATCCACTGTGGCGGAATGCTGCATGTTGGGCCGTTTGAATAAGGTGAACGGATAGCGTTGTGCCCGTGCGCAGGCAACTGCGTCATCAAATTCTTGATCGGAAATGGCCAGTTGATGGGCATGGTATTTTCCGCCCCGTCCTTCCGGGATAAAGCGATACAAGTGCCATGCATGCAAGCGACCGCCCGACGCCACATAATCCGCCAGATAGTCGCCAATCTGGATAAAGTTGTCCAAGTTGGCCCGTGAAATAACGGTGGAAACCGTAACAGCGCGGTCATGACGGCGCATCTGAGCAAGTCGCCGTGTCATCAATTCATAATGACCGGAATCGCCACGCGACAGCGGGCGCAACCGATTGTGAATGGTTGGCGTTGCGGCGTCCAGCGGCAGCACATACCGATCCACCCACTGGGGGTATGCGGCATCGTCCGGCATGCGTACGCCGTTGGTGCCCACCTGCACATAGAAGCCGCGTTCTTTGGCGTGTTGTGCGGCCACGGGCAGTCCATGGGGCCAGGCAAAGGGTTCGCCGCCGCCGAGCACGAGGTTGTCAAACCCCTGTTGCCGCAACGTGTCCAGCGTGTCTGTGTATTGTTGCGGCGTCATGACTTCCAAGCGATTATCGGTTATGCAAAACATACACCGCATATCACAGTGCGCATGCAGCATGATGACGGCAATGGTTTTTCTGGACAATGCCATAAAAAATACTCCAGCAGGTACAGCGCATGGCCTGACCGCCTTTCTTGCAAAAAAAAACGGGGCCGGACATGCAGCAGAAAGAGACTTCTTGAAGCGCCTTGGGTTTCAAGAGATGATGTTGTACGGGAAAAAAAGAACACGCCTCAGCCCCCTGGCAAAAGCGTCAAGTGCGCCGTACATACAACCTATGGGCAACCGCGTTCCAAGGGCAATTGTTACAGTTCCTTGATGCGGATGTTCTTATATTCAATCCAAGTTCCCGACGGACCATGCGAATCTTGTAACGCAATATACCCTTCCAAGGGCTTATCTTTGGTGTTTTCCTGGGTGCTCTGGTCAAATTCGTTTACCACGACGCCGTCAATCTTAACGGTAATGAGTTCGCCTTTGCAGGTTATCTCATAGGTGTACCAGACTTCGGCCTCTTCGGCGGGCCGTGCGGACACGGGATGATAGGCGTACAAGGAGCCGGTGCAATGGGCATCGTCGCGTCGCGGTTTTTCGCTGGAAATCTGCACTTCGTAGCCCGTGACCCACGGATGATTCTCTGCCGGCGGTCCTTCCACAGTGGGTACACGAATGAAAACGCCGCTGTTGCCCCGTTCCGACACGCGCCAGTCAATTTTCAGCACGAAATCGCCAAATGTGCGTTCGGCATAGTACATGCCATAGGCACTGCCCCAGTCGGTGGCACTGCGGATAACGCCGTCTTCCACACGATATCCCGCCGGGTCTCCCCAAATTTCCCAGCCCGTCAAATCTTCACCGTTGAACAATTCGATAAATCCGTCGTCCACTGCATCGTCGGCCACTGCCGCCCCAAGACACAGCATCACGACAACACTTGCTGCAAACATGGTTTTCATGAATATCCTTTCTATCCAACCGGAATGCGGTCGTCAAAGCCATTATGGTTTTACAGTGCGTCCTGTTTTGGCCGATTTATAAATGGCCTCAATAAGCGCCACGGCGTTGCGGCCCTCGCGACCGTCAATCAGCGGGGGACGATCATTCTTGATTGCTTTGGTGAAATCATCAATCTGCCGCCGATGCCCTTCAATTTTGAGGCTTGCCAGCGGGTCGCCCGCACCGGAGCCCAGCTCCGATTCACGGTTCATTTGCGCTTCAATCTTGGCATCCGTGGCACGGCGTTTCGAGAACTGCCAGAACTTAATGGCGCCGTCCTCGGTATAGGTGCTGCCCGTAGTGCCATGCACCTCCACACGCGCAGGGTGCCCCGGCCATATTGCAGTGCTGCCTTCAATAACGCCAAAAGCCCCGTTCTCAAATTCAAGCATGGCCGTGGCCGTGTCTTCCACTTCAAGGCCTTCGTGGAGACGCCGCGTTGTTTGGGCGCGCACGGTCTTTACCGGCCCCATGAACCATTGAAGCAAATCAATCTGGTGGATGCCTTGGTTCATAAGCGCACCGCCGCCGTCCAGTTTCCATGTGCCGCGCCATGCGCCGCTGGCGTAATATGCCTCAGACCGGTACCATTTGATGTATGCGTCGCCCAAGGTAAGGGTGCCGAAACGGCCCTGTTCAATGGCCTTCTTAATCTTCTGTGACCCTTCGGCGAATCGGCTCTGGAAAATACAGCCCAAGCGAACCCCGGCCTTGTCGGTAGCCGCGATGATGCGGTCTATCCGCTTTGTGCTTACGTCCAGAGGCTTCTCAGAAAGGATGTTCTTGCCTGCGTTGGCGCATGCCACGGCGATTTCCATGCGCATGCCGCTGGGTACGCACAGACAAACCGCCTGTATATCGTCCCGTTCAAGCATTTTGCGATAGTCCGTGTACATTGCCGCGCCATATTGATCCGCCAGCTTTTTCGCTGTTGCTTCCACAACATCGGAAACCGCCACCAGTTTCGCCGACGGCACCGCTGCAATGGCCGCCGCGTGGACCGGTCCAATGTTGCCGCAACCAATAATTCCATATCCGATTTTAGCCATGGTCTGCTTCCTTTCTCGCTTCTCTTGCTACCACTCAACATGCAGTAGTGTACTATAGGAGCGCATTGGTTCCCAAGTTGAGCCGATTCATGTGGGTCAAGCGGAGACAGCAGCAGTGCCGCCGCAACATGAAAAGTACATACGCCGTTGCCGCCAACGTTTGGCGGTGCGGGTGCGTTGGAAAGGGTGTATCTTATATACTATGGCGATTGCACGGGGCGCGTGTGCGAAGGCTTACCCATACGATGAACAAACAAGTGTACATAAAGACCTACGGCTGTCAAATGAACGAGCACGATACCCAGCGGATGGTGTCCATGCTTGAGAAGCAGGGCTATGAATCCGTTGACAGCCCTGACGCCGCCGACCTCATTTTGGTGAATACCTGTTCGGTGCGCGCCAATCCGGAGAACAAGGTTTATAGCTACCTGGGAACGTTGCGACCGCTTAAAAAACGCAACCCCCGGCTGCTAATCGGGGTTGCCGGGTGTGTGGCGCAGCAGGTCGGCATGGATTTGTTGGCCCGTGAACCCGTGGTAGACATGGTGTTCGGCCCGGACAACTTGTTTGCCTTGCCGGAATTGGTGGAGGCCGCCCGTGGCGGAGAGCGGGTGTGTCGCATAGGCTGGCAACCGTGGGATGGGCCGGTACGCGAGTTTATGCCTGACGAATTGCTCGAAACCGGCCATGTGGCGGGGGTGCGGGCATATATTGCCATCACCAAAGGCTGCAACAACTATTGCTCCTTTTGCATCGTCCCGCACACTCGGGGACGTGAAGTATCGCGCGCGCCCGAAGGCATTCTGCGGGAGGCGCGTGCCATGGTGCAGGCAGGCGCACGGGAGTTGTGGCTGCTGGGTCAAAATGTCAATAGCTATCGCGCCGCCGATAATTATGGCTTCCTTGAACTGCTTGACACGGTGTCACAATTGGAGGGGTTGGCGCGGGTTCGGTTTACATCGCCCCATCCCCGTGACTGGTCCCATGCGTTGTCGGATCTGATGGCGGCCCGTTCCACGTTGGGACATTATGTGCATTTGCCTTTTCAGGCGGGTTCGGATTCCATCTTGAAGGCCATGCGCAGACGGCATACCATCGCCGACTTTCTGGAACAGACCGATTACCTGCGCCGTGTTATGCCTGATGTTGCCATCAGCACGGACTTGATTGTGGGGTTTCCGGGCGAAAGCGACGCTGATTTTGAAGCAACGATACAGGTCCTGGATCATGTGCGTTTCAGCCAGGTGTTCCCGTTCAAATACTCGCCGCGTCCGGGCACGGCGGCAGCCAAGTTAAGCGATGATGTGCCCCGTGACGTCAAGGAAGCACGGCTGGCCCGTGTAATCGCCGTACAGGAAAGAATCAACGTTGAACAACAGCAGGCGCTTGTGGGTTCCCTGCAGGAAGTATTGATTGACGGCGCGCATCCGCGAACGCCGGGCCTGATGAACGGGCGCACAGCGGGGTATCGCGCCATGACCGTGGCCGGTAACGGCCTGCACGTGGGCGACGTTATACAGGCACGGGTTACCGGTTTTTCCGGACATTGGCTTGAAGGCCGTTTGGAGCAGCGCATCTGCGCTGCCGGCGGCATGTGATATAGTTGACGGCGTCGTTTTGCCCAACCGTTCCGGGTGTACGCAAGCGACGCGAACACAAAGAACATGAGCACGGTACAGCAATAGAAAGGAGCTCTTTCATGAAAATGAAAGCAGATATGATTACCACTATTAACGTAATAAAGGCTGACGAACTTGCCTTCGAAGATGATGAAACATGCTTGGTCGTACCCGCCTACCACAAAGAATTTCCGCTGAACAGCGCTGTTCTGGCAGAAGAGGACGAAGTTGTGTTGCAGGCTTTGGTGGACAAGGAAATCATCACGGGCAAAGCGAAACAATGCTATTTTTTGCCGACGCCCGCCAAGACCTATAAAGGGGTGCTGGTGCTTGGGCTTGGGAAACGGGACGCATTGACTGCCGAGACCGTGCGTCGTGCCGCGGGCGCTGCTGCGACCAAGTTTAAGGGTCATCGGGTACGGCATGTATATCTGGATTTGACCGGTTTTCCAGAGGCGTCTGCCGCCGCCTTTGTTGAAGGCGTAAACCTCGGTCAATACGTGTTTGACACGTATAAGAACGTTGAACCGGAAGATGCGCCGACGCTTGTGTCCACGATTACGGTGGTTGTGGGCGACGACGTGGATCAAGAGGCGCTGGGCATGGCCTGTCAGACGGCCGCCTTGGTATCGTTGGCCGCAAACGGTGCGCGTCACTTCGCGAACACGGCGGCCAACG
This sequence comes from Candidatus Hydrogenedentota bacterium, assembly GCA_007118765.1. Classification (GTDB taxonomy): domain Bacteria; phylum Hydrogenedentota; class Hydrogenedentia; order Hydrogenedentales; family CAITNO01; genus SLFT01. The sequence goes on along the minus strand of SKQZ01000202.1, from coordinate 11,258 downwards.
ACATGACCCCGAGCACCCTGGCGCTTGCCGCCGAAGAGATTGCGAGTGTGGCTGACTCGCAATGCAGCTGCACCGTTTTCGACCATCAGATGATGCAGGAACTGGGCATGAACGCCTTGTTGGGCGTTGCTCATGGCAGCGAAGAACCGCCCAAACTCATTTTTTTGGATTACCGTCATCCCGACGCCAAACGCACGATTGCGTTGGCCGGCAAGGGCGTTACCTTTGACAGCGGCGGCATCTCGTTAAAGCCCGGCTCAAGGATGCACGAAATGAAATACGACATGTGCGGTGCGGCGGCCGTGTTATGCACCATGATGGCCTTGAACCACCTCAAACCCGCCATCAATGTTATCGGCGTTGTGCCGACGGTGGTGAATATGCCCGACGGCAAGGCACAGACGCCCGGCGACATTGTACGCGCCTACAACGGCAAAACCATTGAGATACACAATACCGACGCCGAAGGCCGCCTGATTCTGGCGGACGCCATGGCCTATACCGTGGAAAAATACAAACCCGACTGCATTGTGGATATTGCCACGTTGACCGGCGCCGTGATTATCGCATTGGGTCATTGTGCGGCGGCCGTGCTGGGCACGGACGATGCCACGGTTGAACAGCTGATTTCCGCGGGCGAAAATACCGGCGAACGGTTGTGGCGTTTGCCCCTGTGGGAAGAATACGAGAAGATGATGGAAGGCAATCATGCGGACCTGAACAATATCGGCCCCGAACGCGAAGCGGGCACGGTGACGGCGGCGGCGTTCTTGAAGCAATTCGTGGGCGATACGCCCTGGGCGCACATTGATATTGCAGGCATGGCATGGGGCGTGAAAAATGTTCCCTATCTCAGCACCAAGCACGCCACCGGGTTTGGGGTGCGCTTGTTTACCCAATGGCTGCTTGAACAGGCCCGGGAAAGCGGATGAGTTTTATAGGGCGCATGGTAAACAGTGGCAAGCGGGCCACCATCGCCACCCTTGGCTGTCGTCTTAACCAAGCCGAAGCACGCCTGATTGAAGACCAGCTGTGTGCGGCGGGGTATGTGCTGGCCGGCGCTGATGACAGGGTTGATGTGGCCATCGTCCAAACCTGCGTGGTCACGGGGGAAGCCGAGGCGAAATCGCGCAAACTGATACGACGCCTGACACGGCAACATCCCGACGCAACCGTGGTAGTCATCGGCTGTTATGCCCAGACCAATGCGGAATCCATTGCCGCCATGGACGGTGTTTATCTTGTACTGGACAACAACGCCAAAATGGACTTGCCCGCCCTGTTGGCAATCCTTGATCCCGCCGCGCCGACCATCGCGTGTCAGCCGCTTGGTTCCGATATGTTTACCCTGCCTTTTCTCGCGGATGGCCCGCCCATAACACGCCGGGCAAACCTCAAGATTCAGGACGGGTGCGACGGGCAGTGCGCCTATTGCTATGTCCGGATCGCACGGGGGCCTTCCCGCTCCCGCCGGTTTGATGATGCCGTTGCCGAGGCCGCCGCGCTGGTAAAACGCGAGGCGCGGGAACTGGTGTTGACAGGTGTGAATGTGGGCAGTTATCAGGATGATGACCGGCAAATACCGCAGTTGTGCGACGCGCTGGATGCCCTGCGACCGAAGCCGCGTGTGCGCATTTCATCCATAGAGCTCAACACGATTCCCGAAACATTGCTGCCGCGCATGGCCGACCCCGACCATGCGCTGGCGCCCCATTTGCATATTCCCTTGCAGTCCGGCTCAAAATCGGTCTTGCGTGCCATGGGGCGGCCCTATGCGCCTGAGGACTATCAGTCCTTTATCACGACTGTGGCGAACCTCCTGCCTGATATCGGATTGGGCGCGGATGTCATGGTGGGCTTCCCGGGAGAGACCGACGCGGATTTTGAGGCGACCTGTGCGCTTGTGGAGCAAAGCCCGCTGACATACCTGCATGTGTTTCAATATAGCGACCGGCCGCAGGTTGCGGCGGCACAACTTCCCGATAAAATACCGGCCGCCGTGATTAAGGCACGCAGCAAAACGTTGCGGGCGCTCGGACGCCGCAAGCACCGGACATTTCAACAGCGTTGGCTCGGCCACGATGTGACGGTGCTTTTTGAAAGCAAGCGTGACGATTTCTGGATCGGTCATACCGGCAATTATCTGGAAGTGGGCGTTCGCTCGGATGCGCCATTGTCGAACAGATTTGCGACAGTCAAGATCAAAGATATTTCCGGAACGCGGCTGTTGGGCGATATTGTAAGTAAACCGGCCTGACACCCGTTTTTACGGGCATGCGCGGATGCCGTATTATTGCCGGCGCGGTCGTTTTTTATTCGACATTGACGCAGGCATTTCGTATAATAGGCGATCCTGTTACGGTTTCAGGTTCAAAATAAGGCAGCAGGTCTGTTTTTACGGGAGATTCATCTTATGCCGAGAATACGGCGCGCATTAGTGAGCTGTCACGATAAGTCAAATGTTGTGGATCTGGCACGCTTGCTTGAGGCTTATGGCGTGGAGATAATCAGCACCTCGGGTACGCTGGCACTGCTTTTGGAGTCCGGGGTAAACGCGGTTAGCATTGCCGACTATACCGGCATCCCGGAATTGATGGACGGGCGCGTAAAGTCGCTGCACCCGAAAGTGCATGCCGGGTTGCTTGGCATCCGCGACAGTAAACTGCATCAGGAGCAGATGCAGGCACACGAGTGGTCGTGGATTGACATGGTGGTGGCGAACCTGCAACCGGTGGACGAGTTGATGGCGGCGCCGGGCATCAGCCCGGACGAAGTGGTGGAGCGGGTGGATATTGGCGGCGCGGCCATGATGCGGTCTGCCGCCAAAAACTTCCGTTATGTGACGGTGGTGGCAAACCCGCAGTGGTATCCACGCATCATGCATGAACTGCGCGCCCTTGAATGCGACACGTCCTATGACACGCGCTTTGCGCTTGCGCGTGAGGTTTTTGAATGTGTGGCCGCGTATGACGCCGCCATTGCTGCTTATCTCAAGGAACACGAACCAAAGCCGAACTGATCATCATCAATGCGGGCTTCCCCGAACAGCGGAATGCCCCGCGCAAAGAGGCGTCTCGCAGCGACGCATGATTTCAGCATAACAAAGGGATTAAATCGTCATGAATGTGCTTGTAATTGGAAGTGGCGGACGTGAACATGCGCTGGCATGGAAAATTGCGCAAAGCCCGCAGGTGGATAAAGTCTACGGCGCACCGGGCAATCCCGGCATTGAGAACCTTGAAAAGGGCATTTGCGTGAGCGTTGCCGCCGATGATTTTGAAATGCTTGCGGCCTACATTGATGCACAAAACATCGCATTGACCGTGGTCGGCCCGGAAGATCCGCTCGCCAAAGGGATTGTTGATGCGCTGTCGGAACAAGGCATGCGCGTGTTCGGTCCTTCGGCGGCGGCGGCGCAGTTGGAGGCGAGCAAGCGGTTTGCCAAAGACTTCATGACGCGCCACAATATCCCCACCGCGGATTACGCCGTATTCGAAGACGCCGCCGAAGCCATTCGCTATGTCCACAATGCAGGGGCGCCGTTGGTGGTGAAGGCAGACGGTTTGGCCGCGGGCAAGGGGGTCACGGTGGCCGGCGATGTTTCGCAGGCGGAAGCGGCCGTGCGCGCTGCCATGGAGAACCGCGTCTTCGGCGATGCCGGACGTCAGGTGGTGATTGAGGAGCATTTGGTGGGTGAAGAAGCCTCCATTCTCGCATTCTGCGACGGAACATCCATATTGCCCATGGCGTCGAGCCAGGACCACAAGCCCGCCTTCGACAATGATGAAGGTCCGAACACGGGCGGCATGGGCGCCTATTCGCCCGCACCCGTGGTGACCGACGCCATGATGGCCCGCATCAACGATGAAATACTGACGCCGTGCATTAAGGGCATGGCCGAAGAGGGGATGCCCTATAAAGGCATTTTATATGCGGGTTTGATCATTACGGAAGAGGGCCCGAAAGTCATTGAGTTTAACGTGCGGTTTGGCGACCCGGAAACGCAGGCCATCCTGCCGCGCATGAAAACGGATATTGTGCCGTTGTTCCTTGCCTGTTGCGACGGCAAACTCGATCAGCAGACGATTGAATACAGCGACTGGCCCTGTGTTACCGTGGTAATGGCCAGCGGCGGCTATCCCGGTGCGTACAAAAAGGGTGTGCCCATTGAGGGCATTACAGCCGCGGAAGCCCTTGGCGACGTGGCGGTGTTTCAGGCCGGGGTGAAACAGGAACGGGGCGACTTGTTTACCGCCGGCGGGCGTGTGCTTAACGTAACGGCCATGGCGCCCACACTGCCCGAGGCGATTGAAAAGGCCTATGAGGCGGTTGGTTGCATTGCCTTTGAGGGCGCCCATTATCGCACGGACATCGGCAAGAAGGCGCTGCGCCATACGGAATGAGCCGCCACCTGCGCAGGTTTATGCCGGAACATAGCGGGCCATGCCGGGCAAACGGCTATACGGCGCTCAGATAAGCGCGCTTGATCCGTTCAACCAACTGTTCTTGATCCCAATCCCAGAACTCTGTGGAAAATATCTCCACTTCGATGGGCCCGGTGAAGCCGGTGTCTTCGACCCAGCCGCGGATGCGCGGAATATCAACGCAGCCTTCGCCCATCATGCCCCGATCCGTGAGGATATGGCGGGTGGGGGTGCGCCAATCGCAGACGTGGAACGAGAATATGCTGTTGCCGGCGCGCTGGATTTCGGATTTCAGCATGGGATCCCACCAGCAATGATAAACGTCCACCGTAACGCCGACCCAGGGCGAACCAATGGCCAGCACCATGTTATTCGCCTGTTCCAGTGTGTTTACGGCGCTGCGGTCGTCGGCATACATGGGATGCAGCGGCTCAATGGCAAGCTTTACCTCGGCGGCGCGGGCATGGGGCAACACCGCTTCAATACCGTCCATGATCTGTTGCCGCGCTTCAGCCAGTTCCATGCCGGGCACCGCACCGCACACCAACACCACCAGCGGCGCGCCAATGGCCGCCGCCTCATCAATGGCGCGACGGTTGTCGTCCCGGGCTGCCTCCCGGTCTGCGGCGCTGCGGGCGGGGAAAAAACCGCCGCGACAGAGACTGACCACGCGAAGCCCCGAGTCGCGCAACATGCGTCCTGCCTCCTCCGCGCCGTACGGCTCGATATGGTTGCGCCAGACCGTGATGCCGGGCACGCCTGCGCTGGTATACCCCGCGATGGTCTCCGCGAGGTTCCACGGTTTGGTGGTCATGGTGTGGATACAGAGTCGTGAGAGATCAGTAATGGACGATGTCATGGTTGCCTTTCCTGCTCAAGGGGCTGTTCCATCCGAAACTCGCGCAGCGGATTCAACCGTGTCGGCGGCCCCTGTTTGGCCCAGCGCGCCTCAATGCGTGCACGGCGTTCCTGCTGTGCTTTGCGCACTTTGGGCATCCATACGCGCAAATCCAGATGTTCCGGGAGCATGGCGCCGATAAAGGGCACCAACAGAGCATCGGATAAGGCGTCGCAAAAAGAATCATATAGCTGAACGTGGTTTTTCAAGCGCTTTTCATCGTCGTATGGGCATCCGTATTCCACCGCCTCCAAATCCACAAAATAAAACACGGCGCCGTCCCGTGTCATGATGTTTTTGCCGGACAAATCGGCATGCCATGCGCCGCTGGCGCCAAGTTTATTGATGGATGCCGCCAGTGCGGCAAGGAATGAGGAGAAAAATTCCGCTTCCGTCCCTTCGCGGATGCGCATGCTCAGGTAGGTTTCAACATCATACGAAAAACTGAGGTATTGGAATATTTGAGCACTGGATTTGACGACGCCCAAGCGTCCGTATTCGATATACGCCAGCGGCTCGGGTACGCGAACACCGTTCTTGTGCAAGTAATGCAGCGCCATCCACGAATGCCTGCTCTGGCGACGCGCCCGGCCAATGATGCCGCTTGCCCAATGATGCCGGGTCTCTTTGATGACCCAATGTCCCAACCGCCGCACCCGTGATTTTGCGGATGATTTCAGTATTTCCCCGTCGTAAGCAAGCAGCTTCATCAGCTGTTGCTTATCCACGTCGCGTCGTGCATACGCAGCGCCGCCGGGCACGGCTATGCGCGTAAATCCTTCGGGACACAAGAGCGTCTGTTGATCTTGTGATTTGCTCAACGTCATACCTGCATGGTTCTCCTGCCCTGAATCATATCAGAAACCATGGCTTTAACGCGATATGCGCCGCGCAACCATGCCGGGAACGTCACGTTTCCATACCCTTCCAACAACCAGTGCCAATACTGCATCGGATGGCCCCGCTTTTCAAAAGACCGCCGTAAACGCAGCAAATTGCACATGCGGGCAAGGGGACGCACGTTGCCGGTGGTCTGCGCCCGGTCAAAGTCCAGCAGACACGGCCCTTCGTCGCCAACAAAGATGTTTTTAACCTGCAAGTCGGCATGTACAACGCCTTTGTCGTGCATGTGGCGAATGGAGGCGCCGCAACGTTGTAACAGGGGCCGGACAGCCGCGGCGTCCTGTTGCCGGGAACACAACCATGTATCGAGGTCGCTGCCGGCCATCAGCTCGGTGGCAAGAGCGCCGTAAAAGAAGGGGCCGCGCCTTTTCCAGCAAACGCCCAACAGAAGGGGCGCGGGAATGCCGCGGGCCGCCACCTGTTGATGGGTGTGAAATTCGCGGAGCGGCCGATTACATAAGAAAAAGCCTTCCTTTAGGAAGCGGCCCGCCAGCCCGCCGCGCCTGTAACTGCGCATGATGCCGCGACGTCCGTCCCGCCACGGGAAATGCAGCATTGTGTCGCGGCCCACTGCATCAAAGGGCACACACTCCTTGTGCTCGCACAACGCGTCCGCAATCGTTTCGGCGCCTTCTTGACGGACATACGCGGTCATGTGTCCCTTGTGCATTTCAACAAAGGCTGTATCCGTCTTTTGGTTCATGGTCTTCCTTGCGTCTTAGACGCGCATTGTCCGGCAAGTGCGGTTGTCCCGTTCACACGCATGGTGTCACGATATTCCACTACGCTGACGGGCGGATTGGTCGGCACAGAGGAACGTACGCAATGCCAATCTATCATACACATTTCATTGCGTTGTTGCCAAAACTGACATGACCGCGCACCGGTGTGAAAACGACCACCACGCGGGGCGTCCGGCCACATGGTTCAGCGGCGTCTGTGCAATGGCCCGTGACGGCAGTATCGCGGGCTTATCGGCGCAGCGTCCAGTCGTTTTGACTATATTTGGTTTGCGCCAATGCCGTTGCCTCTTCCGTTTCTTCTGGCAGCGGAGGGGTGGCAACTCCCTCGGGGGCGAAGGTATCAAGCACCAGGCGCCGGAGTTCTTCGCACGACAGCGGGAGCGGGCGCATAAATGACTCGTGGGTTCGTTGGCCGCGATAGGTGGGCCGCTCTTTGGGTTCAGGCAGATACCGCTGCATGGCGGCGGCGTCCAAATGATAGACAAGGCTGCCGTGATGGAGACAGGCGTTTCGTTTGCGTCGCTGGGCGTTGCCGGAAAACTTCCGGTTAACCATAACCAAATCGGATACGCCTGCCTGTTCCGTTTCGATGCCCGCTTTCTTGAACGCCTTGATGAGTTGTCCCAGAATATACCGATAGGAGGCATGCAGGTCGGCAACCTCCGGAAAGGTTGCGTACGTCACGGCCAAAGCGAAGTTCAGGCAGCCCGGCCCCTGCAATACCGCGCCGCCCGCCGAACAGCGCCGCATCACGGGCACCTTGTCCCGGAGGCAATTGAAGTAATGTACCACTTCCTTATAGCGTTGCCCGGAGCCGATGACCACAAAAGGCGTCGCGCTTTCCCACAGGCGCAGCGTGTCCGGCGAACGCCCCTGTTCCACGCTGTCCAACATCACCTCGTCGAGCGCAAGGTTCATGGCCGGGTCGGAATATGAAATATCAAGTAATCGCATTGGTTCCATCATGTGTACAGGGTTGGTTTCTCAGAGGGCCGCATTATACCGCTTGTACGACGGCTAAGACGAATCCGACGCTTTTGCATCTATTGAAGCCTCAGCGGCGGTAATGCTATGCTCATGCGCAATTCGTCCCGTGTCCCTGTCCGTTGTTTATGAGGAGTATCCCATGTATTACAAAGAAAACTGGCACGCCCTTACGGCTGACATGACCGCATGGTGGCAGCATGAGATGGACAGACCCCTTGTGCAGGTTGTCAGCCCGCGGGCGGATCGGGAATCATCTTGTGTTTTTGACTGGTGGGCCTTGTTGCGTCCGGATGTTTCAGTTGAACAGGTGCATGCCGACTTTATCGCCTTTTGTGAAAACACATGGTTCGGCGGCATGGCGTTTCCCAATATGTTTTTTAATCTGGGGCCCGGCGTACTTGCCGCTTATTCAAGCGGTTATTTGCTTTTCGAGCCCGGCGCGGGCACCAGCTGGTTTGAGAATCCACAGCCGTGGGAAGTTGTGAATACCTATCGCCTGCAAGACAATGAATGGTGGCGATTTACGCTGGAAGGCATGGAGTACCTTGCGGATGTCGGGAAAGACCGCTATATCATGGGCATGACCGATTTGGGCGGCATCCTCGACGTGCTTTCGTCGTTTCGTGGCGCTCAGGACCTCGCCATGGACTTGTTGTGTGCGCCGGAACAGGTGCATCGCGCCCGCGCCCGCATCTTGGCGGATTGGCATCGGGCCTATGACGAATTGCTCCCTATTGTGAGACGTCATCAGGACGGGATGGGCACATGGATGGGGCTCTGGTGTCCCGGAACATGGTATCCCATCCAGTGTGATTTTGCGGCGCTGATTTCTCCGGCGCAGTTTGAGGAATTTGTGTTGCCGGATGTGGCGGCGCAGTGTCAACGACTGGACTACAGCATATTTCATCTGGACGGGCCGGGTCAGATACCGCATTTGGACCTGCTCCTTGATATTGAGGCGCTGGACGGCATCCAGTGGGTGCCGGGCACGGGAAACCCGCAATGCGAGGCCATGCAATGGCGGCCCCTTTACGAAAAGATTCTGGCGCGCGGCAAGTCGCTGGTGCTTCAATGCTTTGACAACGTACACCAACTGGCCCCTGTTCTGGAAGGGTTGCCGCGCAAGGGAGTATTTATCAGCACCTACGCGAACTCTGAAGAAGAAGGCCGTGCGCTGCTTGACGCATTGAGCAAATAGTTGCCGTTCTGGTAAGAACCCGAAAGGTACGCTGTCGTGAACGATATACGCATGTTTGATTTGCCCGACATGCCGGACAAGGAGTATGCCCGGCATAATGAGGCGACCAAGGCGCTCTGGGAAGCATTTCATGTTAATCAGCATGACCGCACGCCGATCCGGCTGAACACCAACCCGCGCATGTTGATGCAGGATCCCGCCTACAATACAAAAGCCCTCACCTATCAGGAATACATGACGGATCCCGATCAGATGGCACAGGGGGTGTTGGAGTGGCTTTATTGGACACGCTTTTTCCTGCCCGGCGATCATGAACAGGGACTGCCGGACGCATGGCAGCTGTACATAGACTTTGAAAACATTTACGACGCCGCATGGTTTGGTGCGCCAATAGCCTTTCATAAAGACCAGATACCGTATGCCGCGCCGTTGTTGCACGACGACAACAAGCACATGCTATTCGACCGCGGCATCCCCGAGCCCTTTGCCGGAGAATGGGCGGAGCGGGCCTTGTCCTTTATGGCCTATTTTGAGGCACGGGCCCGTGAAGGCTGGACGTTTTTGGGACGTCCGGTTAAGGCGCCGGTGAGCGCGCCTTTTATGGGAACGGACGGACCCTTTACGACGGCGGCGTGTCTTCGCGGCCCCACGGCCATTTGCACAGACCTGCTTACGGACCCCGATTATGTGAAGGCGTTGCTGGAATATATCACGGAGGCCATTATCGTGCGCATGCGGGCATGGCGCGAGTGCTTGGAGCGTCCGATGCAGGAACCGGTTTTTCACAGTGCCGATGATTCCGTGGAAATGTTGTCGGCGGACCAATACCGTGAGTTTGTATTGCCGCAACACCGCCGGTTGTACGATGCCTTCTGTCCCGACGGCGAGCGGGGCATCCACTTGTGTGGCAACGCGCAGCGGTTGTTCCCCCTATTGAAGCAGGAACTGAACATCACCCATTTTGACACGGGGTTTCCCGTGGACTTTGCGCAGTTTCGACGTGAAATGGGGCCGGAGGTATTGTTGTCGGGCGGGCCGCGGGCGCCATTGTTTGTGGAGCCCATGCCCGATGTGTTGCTTGCGGAGACCGAGCGCATTCTTGCCTCGGGCATTTGCACAGGGGGCCGGTTCATCTTGCAAGAAGGCAATAATCTGCCGCCCCGCACGCCCCTGCCCTATTGTCGTGCGTTCTACGAGCTGGGGAAGCGCATGGGGAAACGGTGCGGAAATCCTGCCACACAATGAAGGTGCATATTATAGAAGGCGAGGCGGGGTGTCGCTTTGCAGCGGAGCGTCCATGTGCCGCCGTTGTCGTGGATGCCCTGCGCGCCAGCGCAACCGCCGCCGCGTTGTTGGAGCATAACGCCGAGGCGCTGCTCATAACCCGGACGGTGGCCGATGCGTTCGCGCTGAAAGAACGGTTTCCCGATGCACTGCTGTACGGCGAACGGGGTGGCGTGCCGCCGGACGGATTTGATTACGGCAACAGCCCGGAGGAGTCCGCCCACGCTTCGGGCAAACGCGTTGTCTTCACCACCACTACAGGCGCCGGTCGCCTGCTGCAGGCCGGAGATGCAACGCCCATACTGATGGGAACTACGGTAAATGCCGTTTCTGTAGTACAATACCTGCTGAAGGCGGCGGCAACCGAAGTGGTGTTGATTCCCGCAGGTTTGATGGATGCGCCGGAGTTTGATGCGCAGGAAGACCGGGCCGCCGCGGCGTATATCGCCATGACCTTGTGTGAAAGACACGAGGCCGTGACATGGGGCGCGGGGCATGACGAGTTTCTGAACTATCGCACCCGCATCGCCAAAGACGGTTTGGAAGCCCTGTTTCTGTCAGCGCCCCATGCGGATAAATTGCGCGCAATTGACAGGGAAGCCGATGTGTATGCCTGCGCCCGGACCAATATCTATGCCGCCGTCCCTGTTGTATGTGAAAGGCACGGCATGTATGCCGTCGTGCGTGACGGCCACAAGCAGACCCATGACGTGGAGTGACTGATGGATAATGCGGATGTAGCCCAAGTGCTGAATGACATAGCATTGCTGCTGGAAATCAAAGGTGAAAACCCGTTTAAGATACGGTCCTATGCCAATGCC